>SLPT01000193.1 GCA_007131845.1 Desulfobacteraceae bacterium
ACTTCGTTCACCGGCAATGATTGCACGTATAATCTTCATGCCGGTTTGACCAGTAACATCGCTGATAACTTCAGTGAGTTTAACATTCATTTGCTCCAAGGCTTTTTGCATATGCTGAATGTGTTTGGCTGCATAGGATATTAGCATAGCCCGTTGCCGCAAATAAGCGCGGAGTTCACAAATTTGGAACTCGGGGCGAAAGCCCCCTTGAAGGAGGCCGAATGTATGGAGTTGTTGAAGCCATTGACAATCAACAACATCTGTTTTGCGGCCCGGAACATTTTTGAAATGTCGAGGATTGACAAGTATAACATCAAAACCTTGTGCATCGAGTATTTCAAAGAGCGGAATCCAGTATACGCCGGTAGACTCCATGGCAACTTTGTCTATTTTGCACTCTTTTAACCAATTGGCCAAGGCGTATAGGTCAGCCGTAAAAGAGTCAAAGGATCTTACATCTTTGCCTTCGGGGTCTCTGCCTGATGGAACGGCTACGTAGTGGGCCTGCGAACCGACATCGATGCCCGCAGCATTTAGATGAATCTGATCGATAAATTGATTTTCTGTTTTTTTTCGGTTTTTCTTTTTATGCTTGCTCATATGTCCTCCAGCAATGGGTTGAATAAGGACGCATCAGGCGTGAAGGTCTGCGAAAAATGAATCAAACTTCCAAACGGGATCAAAGTCACCAATGCAACAACCGCAAAACCTTCGAGCCAAGCTTTTTAACGAGCAAAACAGCATCAATGTCCTTTCGGCTTCTATTGCCTGATGCAATGAGCAAATGATTTAAACCAATCGTTGCCGGTATTCAAGTTACTTTCTGCAAAAATGCCGTCGGCGGTATAATCAGCTTTTTACGAAGCCGTCATTGTTTGATTTTTTTCAATGCCTCGATGGTATGGGAGGGCTCGGGCCGCATGGTATAATCGGCGTTTACCTCCGCGTAGCGGATGGTTTTGTCCGTGTCGATAATGTAGCGGGCGGATACGGGCAGATCCCAGGACCCGTCGTCATTGCTTTTATCCACGTGAAGGCCGAATTGCCGGTAGACGTTTTTCAGATCATCGGGGACCGTGTACACCAGGCCGAACTGGTTTGCCACCCGGTTTCCGGAATCGACCAGTAGGTCCATGGTCAGCCCCAGTTTTTCGGCGAATTTTCGGGAGGCCTCCTCGCTTTGCGGCGAGATCATGAGAAGCGATGCGCCCGCTTCGGTGAACCGGGCATGTGCGGCTTCCAGAGCTTCCAGCTCCAGATTGCAAAACGGTCACCAGCCCCCTCGGTAAAAACCCAAGACCACCGGCCCCGATGCCAGTTTCTCCGAGAGGCTTACCGATTGGCCGCGGGCGCTTGGCAAATTAAAATCCGGTGCGGTGTCGCCCGTTTTTTTGACCCCCTCCATCATCCCGGAAGCGTTAAGGTCTTCGATCGCCCGGTGCATTACATCGAGTGCTTCTTTGGGTGCCGCGGCTTCCAGCTGTTTTTTCTGGTTGTCGAGTTTTTCTTTCAGGCTCATGGGTGTTCTCCTTTTGTTTTGAAAATCATCCGGTTCCGGCCAGTGCCCCGCTGCAGGAGGAGCCTGCGCCGGCCGTACAGCCAAAGCAGTGGTTGCCCACTGCAACGGAGCGGGCGTTGAGTTGCGCCAGATCAATATGGTTGATATCCGGCGTGTCATCCGATTTCACGGGGATATTCAGGGCAATGTTAAAGTCGCAGTCATAGATCCGACCGTCATAGTCGATACTGATCTGGTGCCGGCACATCAAATTCTTCAGCGTATCGGGGTTGAATGCCCCGGCCAGTTCATTCATGTACGCTTCCATTTCTCCGCGACTTTCCAGGGATTGTCCGAAACGGCCGATAGGCATGTTGGTGATGGTCAGCAGGTGGTTAAACACGATGCCGAACTGCCGTGCCAGCGCATCCCTGTAATCGCTTTCCAGCCCGGCCTGGGAACCCGGAAGAAACGCGCCGCCGGGGTTGTAGACCAGGTTGAGCATAAGACCCTCCTCCCGGCCGTATCCCATCCGGTTGAGCCGCTTGAGAGCCCAGATGTTTTTTTCATAGGTGCCGGAACCCCTCTGATTCCGGACATTTTCCTCCAGGTAGCAGGGCATGGAGCCGACCAATTGCACCCGGTGGTCCCGTAAAAACGCCATGGTGGTTTCCTGGCCGGGCTCGACCAGTGCCGCGAAATTGGTTCGCACCTGCACCGGGATATCCTGCTGGCGAAGGGCCTGGATAAAGATTCGGAAGTTCGGATGCAGCTCCGGAGAGCCGCCGGTGATATCCACCAGGTCAACCGGGCCGATACCGCCGATCCCCCCTTTGGCCAGCTCTATAACCTTGTCCATGGTGGCCGGATCCATTTCCTCGGTCCGTTCCGGCGCGCAGTCCAGGTGGCAGTGAGTGCAGCTGAGGTTGCAGCGGCGTCCGATATTGACCTGGATCTGACGGATTGTTTCGCAGATAAGCCCGCCGGGTATGTATTCTCTGACGGCATTCGTAAACGCCTGCATTAAAGGATTCCTTTTTTTACCGCTCAGTTTAGGTTTGAAGTGCAAGTACCGGTTTCGGAAAACGGGCAAAGCCGACCGTAAACAGGTGGCACGCAGTCAATGTCACAATTACGTTATAGTACAGATAGAACAATAAGACTGGTTTTCGAAAATGACAAATTCAGGAAAATTCCGATGAAACCACCCGAACAAACTATCGTTTCAGGCAGCATGGATGCGTGCCGATCTCATATCAGGTACCGAAACAGGCAGTCCGAAGGGGGGAGGGAGGCATGTAAATCCCTGTTCCCGACTGGATGATATGAAAATAAGAATTGACAATCGGTAACAAAAGGATATAGATATCACCGATATGCGTAATATGAAATTACGCGGCAGCGGACAGTGCAAAACATACACCAACTCGATTGTAATAAAGCAAAGCCATGAAGGCCCTTGACCGGAAACGTGCGGGGATCGTCATGGCTTTTTTGCGTTTCGGTTCCTGCTGCGCTTGCAGTTTACTTCCAAACAAAACCGGAGGATACAGCAAATGACAAAGATTTTTTCCTTTTGCCTCTCAATCGTTGCTACGGCTTTTTTTCTTTATGTTCCGGCAGCAGCAGCCGGGACGCTTCAGTTTTTCGCCAATGGCGAGGAGCTTATCACCGAGGGATTCGTTTCCCCTAAACTGACCAGGGACGGATGGGCGCTGACATTTACCCATGCATTCGTGTCCGTTTCGGACATTACTGCCTATCAGGCCGATCCGCCCTATGATGCCCGCTCCGGAGAGACTGTCCCGGCCAGCCAGACCGTGGCACTGGACGGCAACCACATCGTTGACCTGGCAGCGGGAAGCCCGGAATCCCCGCCTGTTTTCGTAGGGGAGAAAAAAGGTGTACCGGCCGGACACTACAATGCAATTTCCTGGGAAATGACCCGGGATGAGAAAGGGCTCTTGTCCGGGTACACCATGCTGCTTCTCGGCCAGGCTGAAAAGGACGGGCAGCTCGTGGATTTCCGGATCCGAACTGCCGAGGAGGCAACCTACACCTGCGGAGAATTCGTGGGGGATGAGCGCAAGGGGTTTTTGAGCGAAGGCGGCATAGCTGACCTGGAATTGACGTTTCATTTCGACCATATCTTCGGACGTGCCGACAAGGATCCGGATGACCCCATGAACACGGAGGCCGTGGGATTCGAACCTTTTGCCGATGGTACCGGAATGCATGATATCCGGCTGGAGGGAATGCATATCGGCCATGCCGGCGAAGGGCATTGCGCGGTCCAGTGGCAATAAACAACACGTCTCTCTGAAACTGCCGGCCCGACGCATCGGATGCGTCGGGCCGGGCGGGATTCTACAGGCATGTTTTATAAGTAGTGCTCAGGTACTAAAAAATCCCATCCGATCCAACGACAGGTGGTTTACCATGGAAAAGTTTCTTGTAAAAACGGCCGCAGCAGGCCTTCTGTTGATTTTTGCCGGCACTGTGCAGGTCTTCGCACACGGCGTTGTGGCGGATTATAAAAAAGTGCCGGCAATCGAAATTGTTGCAGCCTATGATAACGGGAGTCCCATGGTGGGGGGGCAGGTGACGGTATATGCCCCGGATGACCCGGCTCAACCCTGGTTGCGTGCAACCCTGGATGAGCAGGGAACATTCACCTTCGTGCCGGATCATTCCATTGCCGGAAACTGGAGCGTTCAGGTTCGTGAAACCGGGCACGGTGCCATGATCCATATACCCGTAGATGAATCCGGCATCGGGGCCGCCGAGCCCCTGTCCGGCAGTGAATTCAGCAATCTGCAGAAGGCTGTGATTGTGCTCAGTGTCGTGTGGGGAAGTGTCGGTACCGCCCTGTTTTTTTCAAGAAGGAAAAAATGACGGCTTCGTAAAAAGTCCAATATCTGGTAATCTGGGGATACGTATTTTTTAGTCAGGATCCGGATCCACTTTTCCTTTGCCGGTTTTTGCCCGGACAAAATTGACGGTTTTTTTCACTATCAGGGGAAAAATGCCCAAAATGACAAAGGATATGATTAATTGCGGGGAAAGTATATCCC
>SLPT01000273.1 GCA_007131845.1 Desulfobacteraceae bacterium
GGCGGCAGGTCCCTGGCCTGCCTGTCCGCCGCCCCGTCGATGGCGCGCCGGGCATATTCCATGATTTTGACCGGCATTTCAGCCGGGGGCAGTTCATAGTCGACCAAGCCGGTGTCAAGAGCGCTTCTGGGCATACTGTCGTATTCGCTCGAGGCCGGATCCTGGACCATGATCATGCCGCCTTCGCCCTTGATTGCGCGCACGCCGAGGGTGCCGTCGCTTCCGCTGCCCGAAAGCACGACCCCGATGGCCCTTTCATTCAAGTCCTGGGCCAGGCTGCGGAAAAAATAGTCTATGGGCATCCGCTTTCCCCGGGGCGAGGCCGGCTCCATCAACTCCAGGGCGCCGCCCATATAGGCCATGTCTTTGCCCGGGGGGATGATGTATGCGCAGTTGGGACGTACAACCATACCATCTTCCACCTCAAAGACCTCCATGCGGGTGTAACGCTGTAACAGATCCGTGAGGATGCTTTTGTGGTCCGGGGCAAGGTGCTGAACAAGGACAAAGGCCATACCGGGGTCGGTGTCCGCCGGCATACCTGAAAAAAATGCTTCGAATGCAGCCAGCCCGCCGGCCGAAGCGCCGATGCCGACCACCGGAAAATCAGGGGACGGATTTCCGGTGGCGTCTTTTTCCTCCGCCGCCCGGTTGTTTTGGTTTTTTTTCGGTTCGTTTTTTTGTTCTTTTTTTGGTTTCATTCCTGCTCTTTCCCGCAAGCGGAGGCGCTTTGCGCAATAAATGGCGCACAACGCCAAGACCTTGCAATTGGAGGTACTGCTAAAATAGGCATTATAGTCATCAATCGCCAACAGATTGCGAATTTTTACGAGTGAATCAGACTTGATAGACCTGTAAAAAGTCTTTTTTACAGGCGGCGTTAAGGTTTCAGTGATTAAGTATTAAGTAAAATCAGGAAGCTGTTTTTTAATTGCCTGGCGATTATACCAGTTTTAGGATATTTTGCGAAGCCGTCAAGCCTTATAAAGAATATAGTGCAATGCGGATCAGAAAGCAAGTAATTTCCGGTGCGTCGCAACAATAAATATAATTATTCAAAAGGCTTTGTCTATTATCGATAGGCGCTGGTCCAGGGATTATCGGTTTGCAAACCGGCCGTTGACTGAATATATTATTTGAATATATTAAAGTATTTAAACCATCCGAATTTATTACCGCAGGAAGTGGAAAAAAATTCATGGAAAATCAGGCCCGGGCACTTTTGGAGGCTTATCCGGATCTTATGGCGCGCCTTGATGCGCAGCGGCGCTATACTTATGTCAATGAGAAATATGCGCAGGTGGCGGGCGTGCCTGCGGAAAAGCTGCTGGGCCGGTTTGCCGGGCAGATCCTGTTTTCGCAGAGCCGGGCGCGGTCGATTAAAAAGGCCATGGATGAGGCTTCGGAAAATGGCCGGCCCCGGAAGCTGGAAACCAGGTTCGGCGACAGATGGTATTCCACCAATATTGTTCCGGAGTATGATGAAAACCATAAGCTGGTTTCGTTTACGATTTTTGCCCACGATGTTACCGAAATCAAACAAACCCAGCAGGAACTGAAACAAAAACAAAAACAGCTGGCCGAAAGCGAAAGCCGGTTCCGCAATGTTCTTGAAAATTCCCTTGACGCCGCTTACCGCCGGGACATTCAAACCGATGTATTTGATTACATGAGTCCCGTAATAGAGCAGATCACCGGTTACCTGCCCGAAGAATTTTGTGTCATGGGCACCGATGACATACTGAAGCGCATTCACCCGGATCACGTTGATGCGGTTAAACAGGAGCTTGCATCGGTTCTGGCCTCTGAGCGCTCCACGTGTCTGCTGGAGTATGCATTCAAGGCCAAGGGCGGCGACTACAGGTATCTGGCTGATTATTTCCGCATCATCCGGGACAATCAGGGCATCCCTGTTTATCGCATCGGGGTTATGCGCGATATCACGGGGCGAAAGGAAATCGAGGAGATGATGCTCGCCTCGCTCAACAGCGCCCAGAAGCGCGCCCGGGAGGCCGAAGCCGAGCGGCGGATCATTGAGGCGGTAATCGACAATGTTCCGGAGGGATTTTTGCTCGTTGACGCGATAAGCGAGCGCGTTTTGATGGTCAGCGGGCACCTGGCCGAGTTTGCAGGAAAGGATCAGAAGGATTTTATCGATATTTCACTTCAACAATATTCCCAATACCTCAATATTGTCGATTCGGATGGAAAGGCGGCTACCTTTGAGCAGATGCCGGTATGGCGGTCCATAAAAAAGGGCGAGGTGGTCATGAACGAGGAGTGGCTGGTGGGCAGGCCCGATGGTTCGAAATCGGTCGTTTCAATGATTTCCTCTCCTGTTTTAAACGACCACGGCGAGATTACCCATGCGGTGACAAGCTTTCGCGATATTACAAAAAACAAGGAGATGGAGACCGCCCTCCGGCGCAGGGAATTTGAATTCCGGACCCTGGTGGAACACTCTCCGGATCTTATATTGCGGGTGGACCCGCAGATGCGCTATCAGTTTGTCAATTCCGCTTATGAGCGCATGACGGGCATATCCAGAAAGCGGTTTTCGGGCAGAACCAGCAGGGAACTGGAGATGCCCGAGCAATATTGCGCGCTTCTGGAGGAAGGCGCGGCAAAAGCCATGGGCAGCGGCCGGGAAATCAACATGGAATTCGATTTCCGCGGGCTGCTTGAGCAGCGGCATTTCTGGGGCCGGATCATCCCGGAATTTGAGCCCGACGGAAGCGCCAGAAGCGTTATGATGGTTGCCAGGGATATCACCGAGCGTAAAAAGGCCGAAGATCATATCCGGTATGTGAGTTTTCACGACAGTGTAACCGGTTTGTACAACAGGGCCTATTTCGAGGAGGAAATCCAGCGGCTCGGCGCCGGCCGGAGCCTGCCGGTGAGTTTCATCATCGGGGACGTAAACAATCTCAAGCTTGTCAACGATACCTTCGGCCATGGCGAAGGCGATCTGCTTTTGAAGACAATTGCGGATATATTGAGAAATACCTGCAGAAACGAGGATATCATCGCAAGATGGGGGGGCGATGAATTTGCCGTTATTCTTCCCTCAACACCTGCGGCAACTGCCGACGACATCTGCGCCAGGATCAAAAGGGAGGCCGAAGCAAGCGACAATAACTCGGTTGCACCGAGCATTGCTTTGGGTTTTGCGGAAAAAACCTTGCCCGAGGATAATATCTACCGGGTCATGCAGAAGGCCGAGGAGCAGATGTATGAAAACAAGTTGGCCGAAAGCCGCAAAAACCAGGAGATCGTCTTGTCGTCGCTGATGCGCCGGGTGCGGGGCAAATGGCCGGATCTGGACAATCATGTGGAGCGCGCCGTTGAACTGGCCCTGGGGTTTGCAAAAAATCTCGGGTTTTCAGACAGCCAGATGGAGGATCTGGTCTTGTTTATAAGCTTCCATGATATAGGAAAGGCCGTGGTGCCCGACTACCTGCTTTGCAAACCCGTGCTCCTTTCTCAAAGTGAGTGGGAAACGGTCAAACGGCATCCGGAAGCCGGCTATCGGATAACAAGCACCTTCGGTGAAACCGCCAGGATCGCGGAAGCCATTTTGAGCCAGCGGGAATGGTGGGACGGCAGCGGGTATCCCAGGGGGCTGAAGGGAAAGGAGATTCCCTTTCTTTCACGGGTTTTTTCAATAATTGACACGTATGACACCATAACCCATGAAAGGCCTTATGAACGGATTTTTACCCGGGAGCAAGCGGTGGCGGAAATTCATCGGTATTCGGGAAAACAGTTCGATCCGGAGCTTGTAAAAAGCTTTATATCCTATATATCACCATGAGTTAACAGACGCGTCGCGTATTGTACTGAGCAGTTCGTGCTTGTCGCCGTGTTTTTTCAGATACTGGCTGGCGCCGGCCTGCCGGATCTCTTCGGCCTGATCCGCGGGATCAAACATGGACAGCCCGATGATTCGGATATTCGGCATCTCGGCATTAATAATGCGGGTGGCCTCGATTCCGTTCATCACCGGCATGCTGATATCCATCAGGATAATGTCCGGGTTGATCTCCCGGGCCAGTTTCACCGCCTCTTTTCCGTCCGATGCCTCCCCGATGACCTGGATATCGTCGTAGTTGGACAAAAGCATTGCAAGCCCCTGCCGCATTACGGCATGATCGTCTACAAGCATGATTTTCAAGGGTGGATCCGTCTCCTTTTTCAGCGGGTCGGCGATCGGTCCGGGCACACTTTCCTGAGCCGGCATAGCCTCCGGGGCAGGTATATGTTCACATGCAGGTTCGGTGTGGTTTTCCACTACCAGGCAAACCGCTCTGAGATCCCCCGCCTTGAAGCTGTGCATATATGTATTGTAGGCGATCTCTTTCCCGACTGCATGATTAAAACAAAACCGGTCAGAGCTCTGCTCCTGCTGATGCGCCCGTGCAAGATGCTCATTTAGGCGGTCCCGGTCATCTTTTTGAACCATCCCGGCTATGCTTGTCCCTGTGATCTGTTCGGGCGAGGCGTTTGCAATGTCTGCAAACCGGTGGTTGCAGTAAAGGATCTTGCCGTCGTGCGAGACAACAGCCATCCC
>SLPT01000049.1 GCA_007131845.1 Desulfobacteraceae bacterium
GGTTATACCGGCTGATGCCTGCAAAAAGGGAGGCGAAATGATAATCGGTCTCTTTTGCATAGAAACGCCCGTAAGCACCGGCGTCAAAGCGGATGCCTTTGGCGGAATCCCCCGCAAGCCAGGTGTTTCCGTATACGTAGGCATCGGCAAATGCGTCGCTTTCCCGGGAGATCTCCTCAAAACCGTCGTCTTCCGGTGCCAAAATCACATTGTCGTCATAGCCTGCGGCAAGCATGGCCACTTTGTTCCATCGGCCCGAAGCCCCATGATCTGGGGATTTTGCATCCGGCTCCAGCTCCCGGAGCCGGATGCGTGCCAACTGAGCGACCTTCGAGTCAGGCTCCTCGCCAATGGCTTTTCGGTAATACTCCGAAGCGGTGCCTTCATCGTTTCGTGCCTCTGCGATGCGACCGAGGTTATAAAAGGCCATATGCCGCCAGTCCGGGTATTCGGCCAACCGTTCAAACGCCGTTCCGGCCGCCCCTAAGTGCCCGGCGCGAAAATCGGACAGCCCCATATTGTAATACAAATTGGGGCTGTCCATGCCTTCCGATTCGGCCTGCCGGAAATACTCCGCTGCCGATTCATAGTCTCCCGCGTTAAAGGCGTCCGCCCCGGCCCGGAACAATCCGGACGCATCGGCGGACGCCGTTTGCGGAATCATGAAAAGAAAAAGCAGAAAGAACCGATACCAGGATCTTCGCATATCCTTTTACCGTTACCGGTCCATGCCGGGCCTGCGGGAGGAATCCTGCCTCTTATCCTGCATGTTCTCCGGGTCCATCATCCGCTGTCTTGCTTTCTCGCCCAACTCGCCCTCACGGGCTTCCCGGGATCGTTCCATGCCAAATTCCTTCCGCTCTTCCCTGGCTTCCCTGGCCTGTTCTGCGGTTTCACGACCTTCCCGGGAGCGCTCCCTGGCTGTTTCAGAGGCTCTTTCCGGCAGGGTTATCCGATTGTCCACAGCGCCGATGGTCTCGGTTTCACCAACCATCCCAATAACATCCTTATCCGCTGCGTTTACCTCATCTTCGGCAAACACAGGGACTGCTGCAAAGATTCCTGCCAGCAGCAGGGTAATAAGCGACATCATCAATTTTCGTTTCATAGTGATCTCCTGTATTCATTTAGCTGGTTATTGCCCGGATTCGCCCGTTTTCATTTTCCGCGCGAATCCGGAAACTCATTTCCTGCTCGCTTCCGTTGTATTGATAACGGATCCGCAGCATACCCTCGTCCCCGCCGGTCAACACAACCGGAAGCTCAAGCAGATTTCTGCCCCGGGCAATATCCGTCCGCCACTCAAGGCGACGCTGTCCGGGGTAATCCTTCAATGCCACGTTTTCATCCAGATCGATGGACAAAGCCGCGTCCGCACGGTAATCGGCCGCATCGATAAGAATCCGGAGCGTTTGTTCAACCGCCGCCCCGTAACTGACTTCCGTATCCGGTGCAAGTCCTGCATGCCGTTCGGATTCCGACCGCTCGAAAAACAATCCCAGCGATATTGCTACAACCAGGACGGCGGCCGCCGCCGCGGAAACAAAGGCATGCACACGCCGTTTACGACGGTTTCGTTTTACGGCGTGTTGTATCGCGGCGGTTTCAAAGCCGGGACGCATCGCCGGAACGGGCATACCCTTCAGTGCACATGACAGCGCCGCATCGTTATAAAGGCTGCGGCACAATTCGCAATGACTGACATGGCTCACCACAGCGTCATCTTCGCCGGGATCACTTCCCTGCCGGATATTTTCCCGGATTGTCTCTCTGATTTCTGCACACTTCATCAGTATCCATACTCTCGTAAAAAGTTATGATCAGACGGCTTTGCAAAACATTCAGAATCAAGGCGCCCAGCTCCTGAATTCTTATTGCCTCTATTTAGTGGCTGAACGAAAACCGTCTTTTTCGCCAATTTCTGTGTCAGGCTCAAATTTTAATCCTCAAAATACGCCAAGTATTCCTGCGGTTAAAATTTTCGCCTTCCTTGAACTTGACGAAAAATCCTGGTTTTCGTTCGGCCACTATTTAATATGACGCTTTTTGATCAAAAACGGGTTCACATCTGAAGAAATTTTTTCAGCCGGATTTTTGCCCGCCGCAGACGGGTTTTTATGGTCTCCAGGGGCAGGTTGTGGATTTCAGCCATTTCCGGCAGCGTATAGCCCTCCACGAAATGCATCACGACAATCAGCCGGGAGGACGCGTCAAGCCGGGATAGTGCGGCCTCCAGGTGCTGCCTGATCTCGGCGGCTTCTGCAAGTTTTTCCGGGCTGTCGCCCTGGCTTTCCAGCCCGTCGACAGCCCCGGGGTTATCGTCAATGTATTGTTCCGGGCGCCGGAAGCGCTTCCGAAGTCCGTCCACGAACTGCCGGTAGAGAACTTTCTTCAGCCAGGCACCCGGTCGGTCGACACCCTGCAATTCCAATATCTTCGGATACAACCTGACCAGCATCTCCTGAACGAGATCCTCGGCCGCCTCCCGGCTCCCCGTCAAGCGATAGGCGCTCTGGTACAAACGGTTCATGTGGGGGGCAATGAGCTTCTCGAAGCGTTCTTCTTTGGAAGAGTGATTATTCATTATTGAAAATACAGTCGTATGCGGTTGCAGTCGGCCGGAAAAACCGGAGAAAACACGATGAAAAAATAAAATCCCATCTGTTTGCAGGTATTGGAGAGGTAAGGCAAAAGTATCGGTAACGGTCGCAGCATCTGTATTTACGGGGAAATCATCTCCAAAAATCCTGCCTCGAGCGCCTTGCGCCGGTGCTTTACATCCTTCAACCAATCCGGAAGAAATGATATTTCAGGATCGGCACGCACGATGTCCATCTGCGGCGGGCACAGGTACCAGGTGCACATAAAGGGACGCATTACCCGTGGCAAAGTGCATCCATCCGCACCCAGCATGGTGCACGCACCACCGCCGGACACGGAAACCGTCTGCCCCAGAGGAAGACCGGTTCCGCTGCAGTGGAGAAAAATCAAATCCCGGAAGTCGTATCGCACATCGGCACGGGCGCAGCAGGGATTGCTGCATGGCGGGCAGGTCCGGGCGCATAAATTTTCCATGGCGGCATCCATCGACCGGATCAGGCCAGCGATGAATGCCGCCATGGTGAACAACTCGCCGCCCCGGTCCCGGTGCCTGTGCAGGAGGTAGGAAAGACCTGTCTGGGCCTCCCGCCAGGAAACAGGATCCTCCCAGTACAAAAGCGTGGACAGCGCCTGGTTATAGGAATTACTCGTCGAGCGATTCAAATGCATCCTTTCCTGCACCGCAAACCGGGCAGGCATAGTAGTCCGGAAGATCCTCGAATGCCGTGCCGGCGGCGATTCCATTATCCGGATCGCCCTCGGCCGGGTCGTACACATAATCACACGGTACACATCGATATTTGGACATGATCGCTGTTCCTTTCTTTTTTTGCGAAAACGGGTTTTTTGTTAATTCCGATCCCGAAAAGCGGGTTCGTTCTTATGAACTTCGCGCCATCATATGGGCGGGGCGATGGTCACCAGAACCCGCATGTCGGTTGTCGCCCGGATGCCGTGCGGTTCACTGATATCCGATATCAGGACGTCACCGGTTGCGGCCGGCATGGACTGGTTGTCTTTGCCCAGAAACTCACCCTGGCCCTCGAGCACCGTGATGGTAAGCTGTCCCTCGATATCATGGGCATGCACGGGAAGCTCCTGGCCGCCCCTGAAGTTGAAGTTAATCACCTTGAAATACGGCGAATCATGGACCAGCAGTTTTTTGAACTGCTTATCCGAAAAATCGTTTTCCCTGAAGACTTCCACTTTTTTTAACATGAAGACCCCTCCTTTTTCAGGCTTTTTGCAAAATCGTTTTCCAAATCCGCATCTGACGATTGTCCAGCTTGTAAACATACCGTATAATGACAAGGAGAAAAAAACCTTGACCTGAATCAAGAACGCTTAAAAAAACATGCGTAATTTTTATAAAATTTGAACTGGATGCACTCGTCAAGCCAGACAGAATATAGGCGCTTGGAGGAGAAAATGCAACGAAGGAACCCCCCGTCGCATGAGAAAGATGAGCGATCACCGAGGGATTCGGCCGCCGCGATATTCCGGGCGGGCCTGCAGGCGGTGGATCCGGAAGCCTGCGTCCGGAAATGGCTCCGGCTTGAAAACGGCTGTCTGGTGGTCGGCACTCGCAAGTGGCCGCTGAACCAACACCAGAACATTTACATTGCCGGCATCGGCAAGGCATCCGCGTCCATGGCCGGCGCAGTGGAAGATATCCTGGAGGACCGGATCTCGGGCGGCCTGGTCATCACCAAGTACCACCACGGAAAACCCCTCGCCCGCTGCCGCGTCATGGAGGCCGCACATCCGGTTCCGGACGAAAACGGCGTCAAAGCTTCGGAGGCCCTTATCGAAATGGTGCAGGCAGCCGGGCCTGAAGATATCGTCATCTGCCTGATATCCGGCGGCGGCTCCGCGCTGTCTCCGGCACCTGCCGAAGGGATCACGCTCGCAGACAAGCAAAACGCCACCCGGCTGCTGCTGGACTGCGGGGCGACCATTCACGA
>SLPT01000307.1 GCA_007131845.1 Desulfobacteraceae bacterium
CTGCATTCTTCGAAATTGCGCAAGCCTTGATCTTGAACTTTTTACAAAGCCGTCGGATCGCGACTTTTTACGGGTGCATCAAAATTAGGCATGTTGTTATTTGTCATTGTCTTGCTTGTCGGGGGTGCCGGCTGACTCCTGTTTTCGCACCGTTTTTTCAACGGTTTCGTAGATGTTGCGGAAATGCTCTTCAAACGTGGCGGGGGTGATGGTTCGCGTCTCGATGAACTTGGCCACGATCTCCTTGGCGGTCCTGACTATGAGTTCGTCCGTTTTGGAGCGCATTTTTCCCTCTTTTTCAGCATAAACGG
Source organism: Desulfobacteraceae bacterium (assembly GCA_007131845.1). Taxonomy (GTDB): domain Bacteria; phylum Desulfobacterota; class Desulfobacteria; order Desulfobacterales; family Desulfosalsimonadaceae; genus B1SED10-16. The sequence continues at coordinate 312 of SLPT01000307.1, forward strand.
GTTTCTGATGCATGGCTGATGGTATACCAGACATCCGCAGCACCCGCAACAAGATTTCTTGACGAAACATGACGCGCCAACTATGATGCTCACCAAATAATCGCTTCCGATGCCCGGAATGCCAACTAACAATTCATGCCATCATGATTAAGCTTAATCTTTATTCGCAAGGGACGGATGCTCTGCCATCCGGAGGAAACCGGGAAATGTTGAAAAATGAATGGAAAAACGTCGGCAGAAACGAGATTTGTCCCTGCGGCAGCGGCCGCAAGTACAAGAAATGCTGCCTGAAGCGGCAGACGCCGGCTGCTGTGGATTACAAGCGGTATTACAAGCAGAAATACGACATCCGCCTCAAGGATCCCGGGGAAGTCGAAAAGATCCGCAGCGCCGGACGGCTGGTGGTATCGGCGCTCAACGATGTTGAATCGATGATTGCCCCTGGTGTAACGACCAACGATATCAACCGGCTGGTTCATGGCATTGCGGAAAAAAGCGGCGCACTCTGCGCACCGCTCAATTACAGGGGGTTTCCCAAGAGCGTCTGCACGTCGGTCAACGAGGTGATCTGCCACGGGATTCCCGGGGAGTATGCCCTGATCGACGGGGATATCATCAACGTCGATATTACCTACATTCTGGACGGCTATTACGCGGATGCCAGCAAATCGTTTTTCGTGGGAAGTCCCTCGCCGGAGGCGCGCCGCATCGTCTCGGCAAGCGCATCCTGCCTCCTGGCAGCCATGGACGTGCTTGCACCCGGAAACACCATCGGCGACATCGGTTTTGCCATCCAGTCGCTGGCCGAAAGCCGGGGATGCTCCGTAGTACGGGAGTTCGTGGGGCACGGGCTGGGCAGAACCTTCCACGAGCCGCCCCAGGTACCCCATTTCGGCAATAAAGGGGAGGGTATCACCCTGGTGCCGGGAATGGTTTTTACGGTGGAGCCGATGATCAATCTGGGCGGGGCGGATCTCTTCATCGCCGAGGACGGCTGGACCGCGATTACCCGGGATCGCAAGCTGTCCGCCCAGTTCGAGCAGACGTTTCTGATAACCGATGACGGGTATGAAAGCCTGACCCCTTACGATTTATCGCCGTTTATCGGGTAATCCGGTACAGGCCCTCTATCGACTCCATACGCAACGCTTCGATGGCGTCCACGATTTCGGCCCTGAATGCCTCCCGGTTCATGGTTTCTTCCGCTGCAAGCAGGGCCCAGTCCGCCAGAAGGCCCCCGGCAACAGCTCCGATCACGCCTCCCGCCAAGGCGCCCGCAGCCGTGCCGGCACCGGGAATGATCGATCCGGCGGCAGCGCCCGCCGCAGCCCCGGCGCTTCCACCGCTCCCTTTTCCGGCCACCCTGGCACCGCCAAACCGGAGCACAACCCTGGCCGCGGCTTGGGCGCCGGTTCGTCGGACAACCCGTGCGGTGAGCACCCTTCCGGCGTATCCGCCCGCAAAGAGACCGCCGGCACTCGCCGCAGAGGCGGATCCCATGCGCACCCCGAACCCGATTTGATCGGTGTGATTCCGCAAGTCCACCATTTTAATGCTCCGGCTTACCTCCACGGCCGCATTGTCATCCGGATGAATCCGGTTTTGGCGGATGAGAACGCGGGAGATTCTGTGCAGTTGTTCCCCGGCATCCATGCCGGCCTGCTCGATGCTTCCGACCCGTTCGCGCAGTATCGCGAAGTGCGCCTCGGTCTTTAGATGATATGCGAGCTTTTCGGAAAAATGCACGCCGGCCGAACCGCCCGCCAGATGGAGTATCCGCGCATATTCCCCGGAAAGGCTGTAATACCAGTCCAGAAAATCATCCACCCGCTCTGTCATGTCGTCAAAGGCCAAATGGATGTCGGTTTCCAGTTCGCGGACCATGCGGTCCAGGTCCCGGTCCATGTCCATCCGGTAGGATGCGAGCTGTGTGATGGTTCCCGGCCGGACGTAGGTATCGTCGATTCGCTCGGCGTATACCACGATCTTTTTTCTTGCGGCGGCGCTTTGTTCCAGGGGGCCGGGATGCGCTGCAAGACGGGTTTCGGCCAGGAAAAAGACGGCAGCGAGAAGTCCCGCACAGAGGCCGGCTGTTGTGGCAACGGCGGCGGTTCGGGTGCTTCGGATCGATCCGCCGGCTCCGGCATCCGGTGAAAAGGGGCGAACGATCCGTTTCAGCTCCTCCACGGAAACGATGCAGGAAGCCATGAGATTCGCCGCATTGTAAAGGAAAATGCAGCTTCCCAGGAAGATGGCCGCGAGCGTGAACAGGGTGATATCGGCATGTCCCGCCTGTCCGGCGGCGTAAGCCCGGATGCCTGAATGCACGGCCATCCATTCGGCCGCGCTGGCTGCCAGGACGCTTCCGGACAGTCCGGACGCGGCTGCCTCGCGGGCTGCAATGGCCGACGCGATATCATCGGAGATGGTCGCTGCCGGTCCTGTAATGTGCAGCAGTGCAGCAAAGACGCACAGAAGCACGATAGGGGTGAGCCATGCCGCCGCCGTGAGCGCCGATCCCGTTACCAGGTAGGATCGGAGTTCCTTTTGGAAAATCCGGTGGAAAATCCGGTAAAAAATGTAGAAAACCGGGGCGGCGGAAAAGAATAAAATCCAGTCTGCCGTATGAAAGAAGCTGAATCCAAGGAGCATCAGAAACGATGTGAAAACGGCGTATCCCGTCCATAAAAAGACGGCCGCCACCCGTCGCGACAAAAACGATGCAATCCATCCATGCATAGAAAACAGTTCAAGGCGCCTGGTTTTCCGGATGGTGGTCCGGTAGAGCCCCCCAACGGCCACCGGCGCGGCAAGGAAGAAAACGCCCGTAAAAAAAAAGACCGGATGACGCCCGATAAGGTATTCGGCAAGGACGAATATTCCCGCAAACATGATGATCATTTTGAAAAGGAAATACCCGGTCCCCATTCCGGAATCCGGATTTCCTTTGTCCATTGCATGCGGCAGGGTATGCCGTTGCGGGCTGGTGTGCTCGTTTTTCATGTGCTGCAGGGCATGTTGGGAATGTATATCGGAAGCGGCGATTTGTTGACGACTTCGTAAAGTTCAATATCTGCGCCTGCGGGCAATTTCTCAGAATTTGCGGCTTACGCCTTGTAGACATACACGTACGTCAGGTACGCTGCATTCTTCGAAATTACGCAAGCCTTGATCTTGAACTTTTTGCAGAGCCGTCGGATCGCGACTTTTTACGGGTGCCTCATTTGTTGTTTGACTTCTCTTTTATTAATATAGTTTATCTGCCTTCCGGAATCAAGGGGTCTGATCCCCGGCAACATTGGGAGTATACGGAATTAACCATTAAGGGGGGATTGATGCATCCCGAAAGGTCGCGATCAGACGACTTTGTGAAAAGCTCGGAACCGGTTTTTTGAAATTTATAAGAATGCAGGGTGCTTAGCGCAAGTAAAGTTATGGGATAATGACCATAAAACAGATTTTGTACATTTTTCAAGCTCGCCAGCGGTTGACCCGGTTAGGATTTTGGGGTATATCTCTATATTCGGGTGATTTTTTATAACAACCATGCCTGTTGGCGCGTTATTGCCCCGTTTATGATCCGGTCCTGAAGCAATCCGGATGTCCCCGGAATTTTGTACCGGCTTTCCAGGGCGGACTCTCCGGGTAATCCCTGACGACATCTCCACAGAGGATCTTAATATGACACAACACAAAGTTACCTTTCTTCCCCACGAAAAAAGCATGTCCGTGAAGCCCGGAACACAGCTGATCCGGGCGGCCATGGATACCGGCGTTCATATCAATGCTTCCTGCGGCGGGGAGGGCGTGTGCGGAAAATGCCGGGTGATTATAGAGTCCGGTGAAGTGGAAGGCGGCGTATCCGAAATGCTTTCCGCCGAGGACAAGGAAAAAGGCTATCGCCTGGCCTGCCTGGCGAAAGTCGCTTCCGATCTCACAGTCCGGATTCCCACCGATTCCTTCATCGATGCCCGCTCCCTCAACCTCCAGGCAACCGCCCGCAAAACGGCCCTTATCAAGGAACTCAATCTTGACGATCTCAAGGAGAAAGGCCTTTTCGCCCCCCCGGTCGAAAAAATTTACATGGAACTCCCGCCGCCCACCGATGCCGACAATATCGCCGATGTGACCCGGCTGGTCGATTTTTTGCGGAAGAACCACGGTGAGCACCGCCTGGAATTCGACCTTTCTGTCATACGGAAGGTGCCGGACGTCCTGCGTCAGGAGGATTTCAAGGTTACGGTGAC
>SLPT01000329.1 GCA_007131845.1 Desulfobacteraceae bacterium
AGTTATCTGCCGGAGATTTGACGCTACGGGCTCCGAAAAACAAAGGCCATTTGTATCGTATGGACATAAGGGTTAAAATAGTTTATAGAGAATGAAATCAAACAATCAAATAACAAGCGTGGATTATGGAAAAAAAGGAAAAAATTGAAGAGCCGGCGACGGAGCCGGAAGACAACTGGAATCTTTCCCGGTTTAAAGTGCCGGTCGCGGAAGACCGGACCCGGTTTCATGATTTTGATCTGCCCGATGAGCTGATGCATGCCATCCAGGAACAGGGCTTTACCTACTGCACCCCGATCCAGGCTGAAATTCTGCCTGCGGCCCTGAACGGCCGGGACGCATTCGGCCGGGCCCAGACCGGAACCGGGAAAACCGCGGCTTTCCTGGTTGCCGTGATCACCCGCATGATGCAAAATCCCATCCGCGGCAGCAGAAAGCCAGGGACGCCCCGTGCGCTGATCATCGCCCCCACCCGGGAATTGGTGCTTCAGATCAGCGCCGAGGCCGAAGAGCTGACAAAGCACTGCGACATACACCTGGTGTCGGTTTTCGGCGGCATGGATTACAAAAAACAGAAATCACAGCTCTCCGGAAAGCCTGTGGATATCATCGTTGCCACCCCGGGCCGGCTGCTCGACTTTAAACAGCGCCGGGATTTGTTTCTGGACAGAGTCGAGATGATGATCCTCGACGAGGCCGATCGCATGCTTGACATGGGCTTTATTCCGGATGTCCGCAAGATCATCCACTCGACCCCGCACAAGGACAAGCGGCAGACCATGCTCTTTTCCGCCACCCTTACCGAGACCATTACACGATTGGCCGCAAGCTGGACGAAAAATCCCGTGACCGTGGAGATCGATCCGGAGCAGGTGGCGGTGGATTCCGTGGATCAGATCGTCTATATCGTGACGGAAAACGAAAAATTCGCTCTTCTGTACAATATTATCACCCGGGAGGACCTCCACCGCCTGATTATTTTCTGCAACCAGAAAAACCAGGTGATGCGCCTTTCCGAGCGTCTGAAACATTACGGCATCCAGAATTCGGTGCTTTCCGGCGACATTCCGCAGAAAAAGCGCATTGAGCGGCTCGACCGGTTCAAGGCGGGGAAACTGCGCGTTCTGGTGGCAACGGACGTGGCGGCCCGGGGGATTCATATCGAGGGGATGGATCACGTGGTCAATTTTACGCTTCCCCGGGATCCGGAGGACTATGTGCACCGTATCGGGCGGACCGGTCGGGCCGGGGCCGTTGGTACGGCGATCAGTTTTGCCGACGAGGAGGACGCATTTTACCTGCCTCCCATCGAGGAGTTGATCGAGCGCAAAATCGACTGTATCCAGCCGGAAGAAGACTGGCTGGCCCTTCCGGAGCCGCCGGGTCAGAAAAAAACGAAATCCAACAAACGAAAAACCCGCTCCCGCAGGAAAAAAAGTCCGGCGGATTCATCTTCGTAAAGGTTTCGGATAAAGGCCCCTGTTCCGGGTAAAGAACCTTTCAAAAAATCTTTCGGAAGCCGGGTGCGGCCGCATCCGGTCAGAAAAACCGCCGAAAAATCCAGTCCAACAATTCTGTCTCCGGATCATCGATTGTATGCGGCCGCTCCCCGCGGCCCCGGCTGCCACGCATCGGGTCCCGCCCGGGAATCAGCGGCTCCGGGCCGGGCCGGTTGTTTGCAGCCGCCGGAGACGGACGGGTGCGCACGCGGATCCGTATACCCTGCTGCCCTTGCCTGTAGTTGCCATATCCGCCCTGAGTACCGCCGAATTCGTCCGAACCGGGGTCTCCTGTCAGCATGGAATAGGCTTCCTGGATGTTTTTGAACGTCTCGGTGTCGCCGCCGGAATGATCCGGGTGGAATTGTTTGGCCAGGCGGCGGTAAGCCGCCTTGATCTCGTCCCGTCCGGCCCCGGGTGAAATGCCCAGAATTGTATGATAATTCTTTGCCATAATATACACCCCTTTCCCGGATGGATCACGGCATACGCTATGGGTTTTGTTTCAGGCGCTATTGAAACAGAACAAACTGATAATATGTCAAATTTAGCATATTATAGCGCATCTTTATCTTCCTGCAAACCCCTTTTTTCTCCTGAAGCAATGGCCTGTGAATTTGCCGTCGCACCCGAAAATGCATCCTTAAAATGAACCATACATCAGGGTAGTGAAATCGAAATCGCAATCGGTATCGAAATCGAACCCGGAACTACAGGTTTTTGTTTGTATTTCCAAATCGACATCGACAATTGCCGGTTATGGGATTATTTTTTGCAGGACAAGGGCTCGTAAACTATATGAATGACCCCGGGGCCTGATACGACTATCCATATTTGACAAAGGAGAGGTGCCATGAAAGTAAAAATTGACTATGATCTGTGCATGGGAGACGGGAATTGTGCAAAAGTATGTCCGGAAGTGTTCGTATACGACGATGAAAAGATGTTAAGCCGGGTGGTGACCGATCCGGTTCCGCCCGAACACGAGGAGGCCGTCCGGCAGGCTGCGGCGGAATGCGCACCGGAAGCGATTGTCGTCGAAGAATAATCCTGCAGGGGGAATACCATGAAGCCAGATGATCCCGAAAACCACCAGCGCGAAACGCATCACGGGCAACATTCAGGATCTGCTTCCGAACATGATGCATCCGGCCGCGATGCCCACAATAAAGGCGGCAAAGAAAACGCGGATCAGGGCCGTGGGCACGGCAGCGACCCTGATGAACACGACGCTCACAGCCACGAGGGACATGAGGAACACGGCGGACACGACAAGCATGCAGGTCATTCCGTTGCGATGTTCCGGACGCGTTTTTGGGTATGCCTGGTACTGAGCGTCCCCGCTTTGATCTGGGAGCCGATGCTCCAGGAGTGGTTCGGGTACCAGGCACCCGTATTCACAGGCTCCGGGTATATCCCGGCTTTTTTCGGAACCATCGTTTTCGTCTACGGCGGATGGGTCTTTCTGAAAGGCGCACTTCAAGAACTGGCCGACCGGCTGCCGGGGATGATGACGCTGATCGCGCTGGCCATCATCGTGGCCTTTATATACAGCGTCGCAGTGACGCTTGGTTTCCGTGGCCATGCCCTCTGGTGGGAGCTGGCAACACTTGTGACCATCATGTTGCTGGGTCACTGGATCGAGATGCGCTCAATTTTTCAGGCACAAGGGGCAATGAAGGAGTTGGCCAAACTGATGCCGGATACGGCGCAGCGCATCACAGGCGATGATCAAGTCGAGGAAGTCCCCGTCGACAGTCTCCGAAAAGGCGATATCGTTCTGATTCGCCCGGGCGACGGCATCCCGGTGGACGGCGTCGTTCAGAGCGGTAAGAGCGCGGTAAACGAAGCCATGATCACCGGCGAATCCAAGTCCGTAGACAAAGAGGCCGGGGAGAACGTTATAGCAGGGACTGTCAACGGGGAGGGTTCCTTGCGGGTGGGAGTGACCGGGACCGGGGACGATACGGCTCTGGCCGGGATCATGCGGCTGGTTGAGGAAGCCCAGGGTTCCCGATCGAAGGCCCAGGCGCTTGCCGACAGGGCCGCTTTTTATCTGACGATGGTGGCCATCGGGGCGGGCGGATTGACATTTGCCGTATGGCTGGCTTTTGGTGCAAGCCTTGATTTTACCATTACCCGCATGGTGACTGTCCTTGTTATTGCCTGCCCCCATGCATTGGGGCTTGCGGTTCCTTTGGTGATCGCCATATCCACGACTCTGGGTGCGCGCAACGGCCTTTTGGTGCGCGACCGGCGGGGGCTTGAGGAAGCCCGGATGCTCCAGACCGTTGTGTTTGATAAAACCGGAACGTTGACGCTTGGAGAGCACCGCGTGGTGGAAACTGTTCCAGTGGAAGGGGTTTCACAGGAGCAAGCCCTTCAGTTGGCTGCGGCCGTGGAGTTCGATTCCGAACACCCCATCGCGCGGGCCCTTGTGGAGAGCGTAAGAGAAGCCGGGTTGGAGATATCGCGTGCTGAAAATTTCCATGCCATACCCGGCCACGGTGTGGAGGCCTTGGTGGACGGCCGGAAGCTGAAGGTCGGCGGGCCGGCCCTGTTGCGCAAGGAAAACGCCGAACTGCCGGAAGAACTAAAAAAAGCCGCGGATCGTTTCAGAGATGACGCAAGGGCCGCAGTGTACCTCATTGAAGAAGGAGACGGCAACCGGGTGCTGGCCGTATTCGCCATTGCCGACGCCGTGCGTCCCGAATCCAGGGAGGCCGTATCGCGCCTGCAGGAAGAAGGCCTGGAGGTGGCCATGCTTACGGGAGATTCTCAGGCGGTCGCGGACGGTGTCGCCCGGGAGTTGGGCATCGATACGGTTTTTGCGGAAGTGCTTCCGGAAGATAAGGCAAGCACGATCGAAATACTTCAGCGCGGCGGACGGCGGGTAGCCATGGTCGGCGACGGCGTAAACGATGCGCCGGCGCTCGTGACGGCGGATATCGGCATTGCCATTGGCGCCGGAACCGACGTGGCGGTGGAGGCCGGGGACGTGGTGCTGGTGAGAAACGATCCGCGCGACATCGTCCGGATCATCAGGCTGAGCCGGGCC
>SLPT01000199.1 GCA_007131845.1 Desulfobacteraceae bacterium
ACTGGCCAGACCGAAATTATGCGAAAACGCGGCGCCCGCGATCATGCCGATGACGAATATCGCCGCATCGCCGTCTCCTTCCCCGGACAAAAACAACTGCCGTCCCGGGCATCCCCCGGCCAGGGCGAATGCCAGCCCGGCGAGCACCATCCCCAGCGCATTCCATGCGTGGCTGTTGTGCGCGACCGGCTGCCCTTCAAAACCCGGGTTGAACTGCCCGAAAGCCAGGTTTGCAATAAATGCGAACACGATCAGGGCGATGGCGCCGGAAAACAGGTGCATCTGCCGAAACAGGATCAAATCCCGGATCGCCCCCATGGTGCAAAATCGGCTTCGCTGAGCGATAAAGCCGATCAGCAGGCCGACCGCCAGGGAAATTATCAAAGGCGCAAACATGGCGCCCGGCCCGGCTTCCGAATAGAAAAGCACCCCGCTTTTACCACCTTCTAGCGGGGCGGGGTTGATCAGCATCAATACCAGAAACCCGGCCATGATCGCCGGCATGATCCACCCAGCGGCCCGGGGAAACACCTTGGCCCGGCCGAGCGAATACCCGTTTTTCAAAAACAGGGTACCGATCCATATTCCGACGGCCAGCCCGGCAAGTCCTAAAATGGCGTTGCCGTCGCCCCCGGCAAGACGCAGCATGGCGCGCCACGGGCACCCCAGGAAAACCAGCGCGCCGATCATGGCGAATGCGCCCAAAACAAACCGGACAATGGGTGCTGATCCGCCCCTTGGCCGGAATTCCCTGAACAGCATGGCGGCACCGAGGGCTCCCAGCACGAACCCGATGATTTCAGGGCGCATATACTGAACCACCGCTGCGCGGTGAAGGCCGACCGCGCCGGTGACATCCCGGACGAAACAGGCCACGCACACCCCCATGTTGGCCGGGTTGCCGAAAAACTGGAGCGCGGCGGCCAGAACACCGATTGCGGCGCCGACCCCGATAATTCCCCACCGGGTTGCAAATACATTTTTCATGCCATCGACCTTTCCCTGCTGAATGCTGTTTCCCTTGCGCCGATCAACCTGCATGGCCATAACGTGCCGACATGCTGCCCGGCAAACCATCCGTATAATCCGCATCCTTTTTCGCCTTATCGGATCTGCTTATGTAGGATCTATATACAACAAGTCAATATGTCAAATTGATAATATCGATTAATTTACCATGCGGCTATAGAAACAATCAATCATGCGACTACCCGCTAACTGCTGCACAATGGTCAGCAATTTGTGGTATAAGAGATTTGCGATTACTTTAATCTAAACTGAGTTTAGGTTTAATATGGGAGTGCTCCAGAGTTGATGCATTTGTTAAAGTCCCGATCAACCGGTTCTGTATAAATCGCCAGGTCGGAGCTTACCAAACGCCAAAGAATGAAGCATCTTTAGATACGCAGACTTCTGACCAATTGAACAGCCGCAGATATTGAAAAATTTTTAACTAACCGTAAAAATTTGAAAATCTTGAAATCGCAGGAAGGTGGGACTTTGGAAACAATTATCGGGTTGGTTCTGGAGGCAGGGCAGAAGGGCGTTGATCTCTCCCTGTACACGATTCTTCCCATCATGGTGATCATGCTGGGGATCATGAAGGTGCTGGATGAAAAAAACATCCTGTCCTGGCTGGCAAAGGGTGTTGCCCCTGTGCTGCTGATTTTCGGGCTTCCCGGAATCGGCGTATTCGCCATTATCCAGATCCTTTTCGTAAGTTTTGCCGCACCGGTTGCCACGCTCAAGCTCATGGAAAACAACGCCGCCATCAGCGATGCGAGAATCGCTGCAACCCTTGCGGCAATCCTGGTAATGGCCCAGGCCAATGCGGTGTTTCCGCTTGCGGCGGTCGGGCTGAACGTTCCCGTAAACATCCTGACATCGCTTGTAACGGGACTTGCTGCAAGCTTTATCGCATTCAAGCTTTGCGAGAAAAAAGGCTGGAATCAAACCGATGTCCAATCAAAAGAAGATTTCAAAAAGAAGCGTTCCTCTGAAAAAATCATTCCCCTTTTGTTCAAAGGCGGCGAGGAAGGGGTCAATATCGTAATCAAATCGATTCCGCCGCTCATCATCGCCATTTTTATGGTGACGGTTTTTGAGGCGATCGGTGTCATCTATGTCCTGGAAACCCTTGTGTCGCCTGCCCTGGTGTATGTCGGAATCCCCGGCATTGCGGTTCTTCCCATCGTCACCAAGTTTATTGCCGGGGGAACCGCGATGATGGCAATACTACTCGATCTGGTACGGGAGGGCGCAATGAGCGTCAGCGAGCTAAACCGCGTGGCCGGGTTCACCTTAAATCCACTGGACCCGGTGGGTCTTGCAGTGCTTATGGCCACGGGGCCCCGGGTCGTCAGAGTAGTAAAACCGGCCATCTTTGCAGCGGTTATCGGAATTGTTCTGCGTGCCATCATTCATATTATCATTTTTTAAATCGCTGCCGCAGTAAACGAACCAATCCATCCATTCCTTTTTTTTCATCCCTGTTTTCCGGATATTGTTGACAACAACCCCTTGTTGTATAGAATACCCGCCTTTTATACCCTCCGGGAATCAATCCGTTGGGATCGTGCGGATTAACGGCTTCTGCCGTTTTGTATATTTGGGTGTTTTTTACTATTTTATTAAGGAGGTTGTATGAGTTTTCTTTTCGCCACCGAGGCGCAGTTCCAACGGCTTGTTGATTTCGAGGGGGCCCGGCGGCACCACCTGGAAAAGGACCGCACGAAAAAAGACAAGCGCATGCCCCTGCCCGAGGCTGTCGACCGGTTCGTTCAGGACGGTGACATCCTGGCCGAAACAGGTTTTTCCTATGTCCGGGCGCCCCTTCAGGCCTACTATGAAATCATGCGGCAGGGGAAAAAGGACCTGGTGGGAATCGGGTCGCCCATGTCCAACTGTTCGTTTTTCATGTCCACCGGGTGCATGCATTCCATTCACCAATCCTATATCGGGGTTGAAATGAGGGGAAACGACAAGAGTTTTTCCCGGATAATCAAAAACAAAAAAGCCGAGATCCTGTCCGTGTGGAGCCACGGATCCATGGCACAAGGCTTCAAGGCGGCCCAGCTGGGGGCGCCTTTTATTGCGTCCAGACAGCTTCTGGGAACGGATATCATCAGCAACAACCCGTATGTCAAGGTTATCGACAACCCCGTGGGAAATGACAACCGCCCGGTATGCCTTATTCCCGCGCTTTTCCCGGACGTTTGCATCATCCATGTCCAGAAGGCCGACCGGTACGGAAACGCGGTTATCGAGGGACCGGCCATAAACGACCTCGCCCTGTCGGCCGCATGCCGCAAGGTTATCATTACCGCGGAGAAAATCGTTTCCGAACAGGCCATCCGGGAAAACAGCGCTGCCTCCATACCCTTCTGGTACGTCGACGCAGTGGTTGAAATGCCGTACGGAGCCCTGCCGGGATGCTGCCCCGGCCATTATTACTGGGCCCGGGAATGGTGGGAGGAACTGGTCCGTATCGCAACCCCGGACGAAGAAAAGCTGAAGCAGTATTTCAAACACTGGATTTATGACAGCAAGGACCAATACGAGTTTATCGAAAAGCTGGGCGGAATACGTTTTCTGGATGAAGCACGGCGGCAGATGGAAGCGGCTCAGCTTTTCATCGACGATTCTCTGGTCAGCTTTGATTACGAAGAAGTCAAACCAAGCTAAATAGCAGGAAAGGATTGTATAATGACACAAACAGCACCGGCCAACCCCCTTGAGATGGTGGCCTATAACCTGTCGAGACAAATAGAGGACAATCAGATCGTGTATATCGGGACCGGCATCCCCATGGTTGGCGCCCTGCTGGCCAAAAAAACGCATGCGCCCAATATCACCATGGTTTTTGAAAGCGGCGGTCAGGACCCCCTGGAAGGGGATATGCCCTGGTCCGTGGGATGCCCCTTTACCTACCGCAAATCGCCAATGAGCATGGAGATGGCGGCATCGTTTGGCCAGTGTTCCCTGGGCTATGTGGATATCGCTTTCCAGGGCGGGGCCCAGATCGACATGTACGGCAACGTCAACACCTCTGTCATCGGAAGCTACGAGCAGGTCAAATCCCTTCTGCCCGGCAGCGGGGGCGGAAATGACATCGGCTCCCTGACGGACAGATCGGTGCTCGTGGGGCTGCAGTCGCCGGAGCGTTTCCCGGAAAAAGTGGATTTCATCACCACCCCCGGTTATCTCGACGGGGGGGATTCCAGAGAGAAAGCCGGCCTCATGGGCGGCCCCGTCGCGGTCGTTACGCAGTCGGGCATATTCGACTTCGAGCCCGAATCCAAAAGAATGCGCCTTGTAGCCATGAATCCCGGCATGACCGTCGAAATGGCACAGATGGCAACCGGTTTTGAGCTTTTGGTGGCCGATAACCTTCAGGAAATCGAAGCCCCGTCGACCGATATTCTGGAAATACTCCGCAACGATGTCGATCCGCGCGGCGTTTTCATTTCATTTTAGCCATATTCCGGCCCCTATCCCGCAAAGGCCCCGCACCCCCGGAAACGGATTGTTGTGCAGC
>SLPT01000177.1 GCA_007131845.1 Desulfobacteraceae bacterium
GGAGGCGGCATCCGGATTCGAACCGGAGAATATCGGCTTTGCAGGCCGTTGCCTTACCACTTGGCTATGCCGCCGGAAGAAAAAAAACAGGTCGGAAAAGAAGAAATGAAAGAAAAAATGGAGCGGGAAACGAGATTCGAACTCGCGACTTCAACCTTGGCAAGGTTGCACTCTACCACTGAGTTATTCCCGCTCACTGAAAAATTTATCCCATACCTAAAGGCTTTTCCTCTTTTTGTCAATAAAAAATCAACGATCCCGCGAAAAGACTTGATGCGCGAAAAAAGAAGCAATAGAACCCGCGCGGACAATGACTTATTATTCATACTCGATATACCGCCTGAACCGAACCACGTAGTCGACACCCGACCAGACCGTGAAAACCAGGGCGACCCAGAGCAGCAGGCTGCCTATGGCATGAAAATCAATGCCGAAATAAGGAAAATGGAGCAAAAGCGGTATGATCGCAGCGATCTGGAAGCCCGTTTTGTACTTGCCCAGCATGGATGCCGATGCATCATCCCCGTGATCGGTGATGATATTTCTGAACCCTGTGATGGCAAGCTCCCGGCCGATGATCACACAGACAATCCAGGCCGGTACACGGTCAAGCGGGATCATCATAATAAATGCCGACGATATGAGCATCTTGTCGGCCAACGGGTCCAGAATCTTGCCCAGGTTGGAGACCAGGCCGTAGCGGCGGGCGATATAGCCGTCCAGATAATCGGTTATGGCCGCAAGGGAAAAGACGATTGCCGCAATGAATCCCGCCAGGCGGTTATCGAACAGGAGAAGGACGATCAGCAGGGGGACCGCCAGAACCCGGAACATCGTGAGGGTGTTGGGGTGCATGAACACCTTGCCGATGGGTGGTTTAATTTGGTTCGACTCCGGCATTGCCCGTCCTTTCGGCTCATTTTCCCGCAAAAAAGACGGCGGATCGGGATCCGCCGTGCGGCAGCGGCTATTTTCTGCGTTTGTCCCAGTCCGCCAGAAACGCTTCGATCCCCTTGTCCGTAAGCGGATGCGAGGCGAGATTCCGGATGACCGTAAAGGGTATGGTGGCGATATCGGCACCGATCAGGGCTGATTCCAGCACGTGAAGCGGATTCCTGATGCTCGCAACGATGACTTCTGTCTGAAAACCGTAATTGTTGTAAATCGATACGATCTGCTCGACGACTTCCATGCCGTCGGCGGAAAGATCGTCCATCCGCCCCACGAACGGGCTGACATAGGTGGCACCTGCCTTGGCGGCCATCAACGCCTGCATGGAAGTAAAAACCAGGGTCACGTTGGTGGCGATCCCCTCGGAGGAAAGCACACCCACGGCTTTCAACCCGTCGGTGGTCATGGGAATCTTGACAACGATATTGGGATGAAGCCCGGACAGTTCCCTTCCTTCGGCAATCATGCCGGCCGCATCCAGGCTGACGGCTTCAGCGCTAACCGGACCGTCCACGATACCGCAGATCTCCGTGATCACCTCTTCGAACGGCCTTCCGGACCTGGCGATCAGTGTGGGATTGGTGGTGACGCCGTCGACCATTCCCATGGCATGGGCATCCCGGATTTCTTCCACATCCGCCGTATCGATGAAAAATCTCATGTCATGGTCTCCTGAAACTTCGGTTGCGCATCAAGGGGAATACAGGCAGGACCGCCTGCCGGCAGGCCGCCGAGAAGCTCCACGGCCGAAACCCCGAGGGCGGGGTGCATCCATTGCGGTGCGATATCGCACAGCGGCTCCAGGACAAACCGCCGCTCCCCGATGCGGGGATGGGGTATGACCAAGCCCGGCTCCTCAACGATCATATCATCATAAAAAAGGATATCAAGGTCTAAAACTCTCGGACCGAACCGGATCGCGGTTTTTTCACGGCCATGGATCCGCTGGGCGGCCTGGAGCAGCTCCAGCAATTCAAAAGGATCCAGGGGGGTCCCTATACCGAATACCGCGTTGACAAACCAGTTCTGATCCGGGTACCCGACAGGTTCGGTGCGGTAATAGCGGGAATGGGAAAACACCGTGACGTTTCCGCTGCCTGCCAGCCAGGCCGCTCCGCTCCGGCAGTTCGCAAGGCCGTCCCCGATATTGGAGCCAATGGATATGTATGCCGTATGATGCATGACAGACTCGTAAAAGTGCCGAATCAAAGCTTACGCAATTCCGGTGAATACAGCGCATGTATTTTCCCACGGCTGTACCCCTGCAGCAACCGATGCCGGGCGGCAATCATCCCTGCAAACCATATACTGCGTTGCCGGAAGGCTTCCGGACTCGGGCGGCTCAGGCGGCGCTTTTCGCCCGCATCCCGCAAAAATAAGCAGCACCGCACAAACAAGCAGCATTGCGATCATCTTCCATCGTTTTCCTGTCCTGGTGGTTTTCATGGGAAAACATCCTTAAACATAATACCGATGCGTTGCGATAATGCCTTTACGCCAGTCGTTTTCTGGCCCGTTCGATGGCTTTTTGGACATTGCTTTTTGCGGTCCCGCCGTAGGTTTTTCGCCGATCGATCATCTGGTGGACCGACAAGGCGGGATAGATATCGGATTCGATCAGCTCGGAAAATGAACGAAGCACGTCCAGCTCCAGTTCATGGAGCTCTTTTTTTTCACCCAGTGCATAGGCCACGGCCCTGCCGACGCAGGCGTGGGCCTCCCTGAAAGGCATGCCCTTTTCCACCAGGTAATCGGCCATATCCGTGGCATTCAGGTAGCCCCGGGATGCGGCTTTTTCGGTAACATCCCGGTTAATCCGGATTTCAGGCAGCATCCGGCTGAAAATATCCAGGCAGCCCTGCAGCGTATCGACTGCATCCATGAATGATCCTTTATCCTCCTGCATATCCCGGTTGTAGGCCAGAGGAAGGGATTTCATCAGGGTCAGGATCGCTACAAGATCTCCGAACACCCGGCCCGTTTTTCCCCGGACCAACTCCGGGATATCCGGATTTTTTTTCTGGGGCATAATGGATGAGCCCGTGCAGAAGGCATCGGGAAGATCCACGAAGGAGAACTCGGCCGACGCCCAAAGAACCAATTCCTCGGAAAACCTCGACAGATGGACCATGCAGATGCTCGCGGCGGAAAGCATCTCCATCATGAAATCCCGGTCGGAGACCGCGTCCATGGAATTTTCCGATATATCGGAAAAGCCAAGTAATCCGGCCGTATGCAAACGGTCCAGCGGGTAGGTGGTGCCGGCAAGGGCCGCGCTCCCCAGGGGCATCACATCGGTCCGCCTGAAGCTGTCTTCAAAGCGCTGCAAATCCCGCAAAAACATCTCGAAATACGCCATCAGATGATGGGCGAATAAAACGGGTTGAGCCCGCTGGAGGTGCGTATAACCGGGCATCACCACGTCGATGTTGGCCTCCGCGAGATCGGCGAGTGCCCGGCAGACGTCTTTGAGCTGGCCGACAATCTTTTCGGTCTGATCCTTTGCATAGAGCCGGGCGTCGAGTGCAATCTGGTCATTGCGGCTTCTTGCGGTGTGAAGCTTGCGGGCAAGGGCTCCCACGTGGGCGGCCAGGCGGTCCTCGATATGCATGTGGATATCCTCGAGGCTGTCGCTGTAGACGAAACTCCCGGCCTCGATTTCCCCGCGCACCGCTTCGAGCCCTCCCACCAGGCTCTCCGCCTCTTCGGCGGTGATCACCCCCGCATGCGCCAGCCCCCGGCAATGAGCGATACTTCCGTCGATATCATAGCGATACAGGTGACGATCCACGTCGATGGAGGACGTGAAGGCCTCCACCGCCCGGTCCGTCTTGTCGGAAAATCTTCCGTCCCACGCCTTTTGACTCATCGTGACATCCCCTGGCTTTTACCCGCCTTTTCCATAAGCTTCCGGATTCTTAACCGCAGGGCATTCAGGCGGATGAACCCTTCCGCGTCCTTTTGATGAAACACCGTGTCGTCCTCGAACGTGGCAAAATCTTCACTGTACAAGGAGAAATCCGAGCGGCGCCCCATCACCCGGCAGCCGCCCTTGTAGAGCTCCAGACGAACGGTTCCGGATACGTTTTTCTGGGTCTCGTCGATCAGGGTCTGCAGCAGCTCCCGCTCCGGGGAGAACCAGAACCCGTTGTAGATCAGCTCCGCATAGCGGGGCATCAGGGAATCGCGCAGGTGCATCACTTCCCGGTCCATGGTGATCGATTCCATGTTCAAATGCGCCATGCGAAGAATCGTCCCGCCGGGGGTTTCATATACGCCCCGGGATTTCATGCCCACAAACCGGTTCTCCACGATATCGCAGCGCCCGATGCCGTGTTTTCCGCCCAAACGGTTCAGTTCAGCCAGAAGCGCCGCCGGGCTGAGCGGATTGCCGTTGATGGCTGCGGCATCGCCGTTTATGAAGTCGATATCAATGGTTTCGGGCTCATCCGGTGCATTTCGGGGAGAGGTTGTCAGGGTGAACATATCTTCGGACGGCGGGTTCCAGGGATCTTCGAGAACCCCTCCCTCATAGCTGATATGAAGCAGGTTCCGGTCGGTGGA
>SLPT01000061.1 GCA_007131845.1 Desulfobacteraceae bacterium
AAGTACGCTGCATTCTTCGAAATCGCGCAAGCCTTGATCTTGAACTTTTTACAAAGCCGTCGGATCGCGGCTTTTTACGAGTGCTTCAGTCGTTACGGCTTTGTAAAAAGACCTGAAAGGGGTATAATCGTCTGGCAGCATAAAAATAAATTCTTGATTTTACTTAACACTTAATCACTTAAAACTTAACACTTCCTGTAAAAACAACTTTTTACAGGCTTATCAAACTGATGATGAGGAAAATCTTTACAAAAGTTTACGCAGACGTTACTTATTATTCGAGGAAAATCAGGCGACCGCATCGACCGGTTTGCATGGCAGGCTTGGCGTCAAAATGCTTGTTCCGGAGTCGTCATGACGATTGCGGTCTTGAAAAACGATCAGGATCGGGAGGTGCCAATTGGATTTTGACCTGACCACCGAGCAGGAAATGATCCGAAAGGAAGTCCGGGCGTTTGCCGAAAAGGAAATTGCGCCGGTAGCGGCCGATCTCGACGAACAGGAACGCTTTTCACCGGAGCTGACCTGGAAGATGGGCGATATCGGGTTATTCGGTATGTTCGTCTCCGAGAAATACGACGGTCAGGGATTGAACTACATTTCCTATATCATTGCCGTCGAGGAAATTGCCCGGGTTGACGGCTCCCAGGCAGCCACCGTCGCAGCCGGAAACTCCCTGGGCATCGGCCCCATCTATTATTTCGGCACCGACCGGCAAAAGGAAAAATACCTCCCGGAACTCTGCAGCGGACGGAAACTGTGGGGGTTCGGCCTGACCGAACCGTCCGCCGGCTCCGACGCGGGTGCATCCAGGACATCGGCGGTGCAGGACGGAAACGACTGGATCCTGAACGGATCGAAAATCTTCATCACCAATGCCGCCTGCGAGCTGTCAGCCGGGGTGACGGTGCAGGCGGTGACCGGCCAAAGACCCGACGGCCGGCCCGTGTATACCTGTTTTTTGGTGGAAGACGGAACGCCGGGCTACAAGGCCGCTGCCATGCACGGAAAAATGATGTGGCGGGCCTCCAATACGGCTGAGCTGTATTTCGACGATGTCCGCGTACCGGCTGAAAATGTCCTGGGTGAGCCGGGGCACGGATTCCATCAGATGCTCTCCACCCTTGACGGGGGGCGTCTTTCCATCGGGGCCATGGGGCTCGGAGGGGCTCAGGGAGCCTTTGACGCCGCCCTGGCATACGCAAAAAAACGGGTTCAGTTCGGAAAACCCATTTCAAAATACCAGGCGATTGGCTTTAAGCTGGCGGATGCCGCCACCGGCCTCGAATGCGCGCGGAACCTTCTGTACAAGGCCTGCTGGCTTCGGGACCTGGACCGCCCTTTCCAGAAGGAGGCGGCCATGGCCAAGCTCTATTGTTCCGAGCTCATGGGACGGGTCGTTGATAGTGCCGTCCAGATTCACGGGGGATACGGCCTGATGAAGGAATACAACGTGGAACGCTTCTACCGTGACCAGAAGCTCCTTGATATCGGGGAGGGCACTTCCGAGATTCAGCGGCTCGTTATATCCCGCTATATTGGCTGCTGACGGTTTTCTTTCAAAGCGGCTTTCGTCGAAACCCAAACAATAATGCACTCGTAAAAAGTCGCGATCTGACGACTTTGTAAAAAGTTCAAGATCAAGGCTTGCACAATTTCGAAGAATGCAGCGTACTTGGCGTACGTAAAATTCTGAGAAATTGCGCGCAGGCGCAGATATTGGACTTTTTACGAAGTCGTCAAACAATGAGATTGCCACGTTAACGGGAGGGAACATGCCGGAAAATCAAAGCGTCGTTCGCATCGAAAGGCAGGAAGGGGTCGCCGTAGTCACACTCAACCGTCCGGAAGCGATGAATGCCATCAACTTCGATATACTGGATGCTCTGGCGGAGGTTATTGGCTCTGTCCGGTTCGACCCGGAAATACGGGTGCTCATCATTACCGGTGCCGGGGAAAAGGCCTTTTGCGCAGGCGCCGATCTCAAGGAGCGCCGTGAGATGTCCGAAATTCGTGTAAAGGAATTTCTCCACACGCTTCGCCGGCTTTTTTCGGATATCGAAGCGTTGAGCAAGCCGGTGATCTCTGCCATTAATGGTTTCGCTCTGGGGGGCGGCACGGAGATGGCCCTGGCAACCGATATCCGGATCGCCTCGATGAATGCTTCGATGGGCCTGACCGAAACCCGGCTTGCCATCATTCCGGGCGGCGGCGGCACGCAGCGGCTTCCCCGGATTATCGGAAAAGCCAAAGCCAAGGAACTGATTTTCACTGGGCGCCGGGTGGACGCCCGTGAAGCCCTGGATATCGGATTGGTTAACCATATCTGCGAACCGGACCTGCTCATGGACGAGGCGATGAACATGGCGCGCATGATCTGCGAGGCGGGGCCCATTGCCATCGAGCAGGCAAAATATGCCATTGACACCGGGTTTGAAACCGATCTCAGCACCGGCCTGGGCATCGAGGCGAATGCCTACCGGGTTACACTTCCCACGCAGGACCGACTGGAGGGCATATCGGCTTTCCTGGAAAAGCGCAAACCCGTCTACAAGGGAAAATAGGGTAGTTGGTGCCCGTTACGATTGCATCAAATATAACGCAGCGGGGAGGTCTATGAGCGAAAACAGGAACCACTGGATAGCCCAGGAAGCGCTTTTGGATGAGCGCGTGAACGAGGCCCTCTGGCCCGGCGGACAGAAAGCCGTGGACCGGCTGGCAAAACAGGGAAAAAAACCGGTACGCGAGCTGATTGATCGGCTTGTCGACCCGGAAACCCGGTTTTTCGAGCTTTCCCGCCTTGCCGGTTTCGGGATGGGATATCCCGGGGCGGACGATGTGCCCTGCGGGGGAATCGTGACCGGCATCGGCAAAATCCACGGCAACTGGACGATGATCATCGCAAACGATCCCCGCGTCAAAGCGGGAACCTATTTTCCCATTACGCTGAAAAAGCATATCCGGGCACAGGCCATCGCGGAGGAAAGCGGACTAAACTGCGTATATATCGCTGATTCCGGCGGCGCCTACCTCCCGATGCAGGTGGATGTTTTTCCCGATGACGGACATTTCGGGTCCATGTTCTACAACATGGCCCGGATGAGCGCAAAGGGGCTGCGGCAGGTCACTATGAGCACAGGCGGCAACACGGCCGGCGGGGCATACATTGTCTTTATGGCCTGCGAGTCGGTGATGATCGACCGGATGTCCTATTCTTTTCTGGGAGGACCGCCGCTGGTTAAGATGGCAACCGGCGAGGTGATTTCCGCCGAAGACCTCGGCGGCGCACGGGTGCATACCCATATATCCGGCGGTGCCGACCATTTCTGCAAAAGCCAGGATGAGGCCGTGGACCGCGTCCGGGAGATTCTGTCTCTTGAGCCTGTCCGGAAAATTCATCTGCATCGGTATGAAGAGCGGCCTCCGGGCCAGCCGCCCGACCGGCTATACGATATCCTGCCGGTGACAGGCAGCCAGGCCATCGATGCCCGCGCTATTATTGACACGATAGCGGATGACGGGGTTTTCACGGAGTATAAAAAGCATTATGCACCCGGCCGTGGCGACAACATCGTTACGGGAAAGATCCGGCTAAAGGGTTTTCCCGCCGGCATCGTGGCTGCCAACAAGATCGGCGTTATCTTCGAGGAGGCGGCCCGTAAGGCTGCCGAATGGATCATCCGGTGCAGCCATGAAAAAATACCGATCCTTTTTTTGCAGGGATCTCCAGGATACATGATCGGATCCGATGCGGAGCACGGCGGCATCGGGAAATACGGTGCGGACATGGTCCGGGCGGTTTCCTGCGCACAGGTGCCCCGTATCCAGCTTGTTATCGGTCAGGACAACGGGGCGGCCAACTACGGAATGAGCGGCCGGGCCTATCGACCGAGGTTTGTGTTTCATACCATGCGCAGCCGCACGTCGGTCATGAGCGGCAAAAGCGCCGGCGGGGTTTTGCTTTCGATAGAGGAAAGAAAACGGGAATCGACGGGCAACCCCATGACCGACGAAGAGCGCAGCCACTTTTACGAAAAAATGGTCGAAAAATACGATGGCGAAGCGCACCCGTTCTACTGCGGTGCGCGGCTGCTTTCCGACCGGGTGCTCAAATTCACGGAGATCCGGGACTGGCTCGCCATGGCCTTGGAGGTAAGCCATCTTCAGCCTGTTGGGGAGCCTTCCTTTGGTAATTTTCGTTTCTGATTCGTGACGGCTTCGTAAAAAGTCCAATATCTGCGTTACGCGCGATTTTTCAGAATTTGCGGCTTACGCCCTGTAGACATACACGTACGACAAGTACGCTGCATTCTTCGAAATCGCACAAGCCTTGATCTTGAACTTTTTACAAAGCCGTCGGATCGCGACTTTTTACGAATGCATCATTCTTGGCAGCTCGTAAAAAAGCCAAAAATAGAAAAATGCGCAAATTTTATTTTATCCGTTTTAATCTATTGAAATTTGCCGCATTGTATTGT
>SLPT01000385.1 GCA_007131845.1 Desulfobacteraceae bacterium
CACGGTGGAGCGGGGATTGTGGCTGGCGGATTTCTGTTCGATGGCAATGGCCGGCGACAGCCCCTCGATGCTGTCGACATCGGGTTTCTCCATCCGCTCCAGAAACTGGCGCGCATATGTGGACAACGATTCCACGTAGCGGCGCTGACCCTCGGCGTAGAGCGTGTCGAACGCCAGGGAGGACTTGCCGGATCCGGACAGGCCGGTAACCACGACAAACCGGTTTCTCGGAAGCGTAACGTCGATATTTTTCAGGTTATGCTGTTTTGCGCCCCGGATGATGATTTTTTCGGATTCCATTATGCTTTTTCTGCCTGATTCATTTTAAAAAGCGCCTGGCGCGCCGCCATTTCCAGGGCGGCCACCAGGCTGCCCGGATCGGCCGTACCCCGCCCGGCAATATCGTATGCGGTTCCGTGGTCCACGGATGTCCGGATGATGGGAAGTCCAAGGGTCACGTTGACCCCGTCCTCGAAATGGATCATTTTAAACGGTATCAGGCCCTGGTCGTGGTACATGCAGACCACCGCATCATAGGCCCCTCTTGCCGCATGGTAGAAAAGCGTATCCGGAGGAAGGGGGCCGACTGCGTCGATTCCGGCGTTCACGGCTGCGGATACGGCCGGCCGGATGGCATGCACTTCCTCGGAGCCGAACATCTCCTCCTCCCCGGCATGGGGATTGAAACCGGCCACCGCGATCTTGGGAGCAGATATACCGAAACGCTCCCTGAGGGACCGCTCCGTAAGCGAAATGACATTCAAAACAGACTCACGGCTCAATAATCCCGAGACATCCTTCAACGGCATATGGATCGTAACCAGCACGACTCTCAGCCGCTCACCAGCCATCATCATGGCATATTCCGTCGCCTCCGTCCGGGCGGCGAGCAGTTCGGTATGCCCGTGAAACCGGCTTCCCGCCAGCTTCATGGCGGCCTTGTTGACGGGGCCCGTAGCGATTGCATCGATCCGGCCTTCCATGGCAAGATCCACCGCCCGGCAGATATAATCGATCATGGCTCCCCCCGTCGCCGGAGTCGGCCGACCCCATTGCACGGTCTCCGGATTCAGATCGGAGACATCCAGAACATCGATTGCGCCCGGGGTATACGCGCCTTCCCCGGGGCTTTTAACGACCGTTATGCGGACATCCGCATCAGCAGCCGCCACCGCATTCTCCAGGATACGGGCATCGCCGATAACCAGGGGCCGCATCGCATCAAACAAACGGGGGCGCTCCAGGGCCCGGTAAACAATCTCCGGTCCGATCCCCACAGGATCTCCCATGGTAATACCGACCAGGGGCCTGTACTTATCCGTCATAAATACTCCTGCACTGTTTACTGATGATTATACATACGGCAACACAATAAGCATCAATCGGCCGGATTCAAACCGAAATTTCTCCCCGTACCGGCCAGAGCGCAAACTCCGGGTTTTCCTTGAACCCCACGCCCACAGCGCCGTCTTTGGCATAATAGGCCCATGCGTAGCGGTTTTCATACACGCTGGTGGTACCGGACCAGTAAAACAATCCGATTGGCTCAAACGGATGATTCTCCGGAAGCGCCGGCGAGTGGGTTCCCAGATCCGCAAGGCTTTCGAGCTCCCGGATCGAAGGCATTCGCCAGTCATTATGGCCGAAGGCATTTTCCCGGTTCATTTTCCTGATTTCCGAAAATCCCTCCTGCCATGAAAGAAAAGCATCCCCCCTGCCCGCCTTTCGGGTCCAGCAAAGCCCCGTAAGGCGATCTGTCACGACGCCGTCCGCGGCTTCAAAACGCGGGGACGGCCAGGGTTTGCCAGCCTGCAATGCCGCCTGCTGGAGCGGGTGATCTCCGCAGGCGGCATCCCGGCCCGCTTCGTCCCAGCAACGCATCTGCCCTGTTCGGTAAACCCCCTGATCGCTTCCGCCCGTCCGGACCGGCCAGACCATGTTGGCGGCATGCTTCATGCCCCGATACACTTTTGCGCCTCCGAAATGGACGTACCAGGCCTGGTCCGGAAGGCGTGCGCACGTGCTTGCGCTCCAGTAGTAGCCGGGAAACACGCCGCCGAACGGATGTCTTTCAGGCAGCGACGGATTGATATGATCGTGACTGGCCAGGGAAAACAACTCCCGCCGGTTGGGAAGCCGCCAGTCGCCATATCCCCCGTAGGCTTCCCGGCCCATCTGTTTCACAAACCCGAACGCCTCTTTCCACGTCATCGGAAACTCCCCGATGCCCGCATCCCGGCACCACATCAATCCCGTTTTCCTGTCTAAGGCTGTATATTCATCCGCTTCGAAGCGCTTGTCCAAGCACGATCCTTTCCTTGATTCGGTACAAACCATAAATAAACTGTTAATTCGATAGATTGTCACAGTATTATACGTATGATAGTGATTATACATAGCGAAATAAAAAGTATC
Source organism: Desulfobacteraceae bacterium (assembly GCA_007131845.1). GTDB lineage: Bacteria > Desulfobacterota > Desulfobacteria > Desulfobacterales > Desulfosalsimonadaceae > B1SED10-16. Next base: position 2,416 of record SLPT01000385.1, read on the forward strand.
AAGCAGATCCCCTGATCATAAACGGGTCTTTGATTCCGGCATCATTACGCTTTAAAGATAAAGGTTGCCGAGGGCAGCACCCAACCCCCTACCCCCAACCGGTACATTGCCCGCGTGTTTTAATAGTGACGGCTTCGTAAAAGTCCAATATCTGCGTTACGCGCGATTTCTCAGAATTTCACGTACGATATGTACGCTGCATTCTTCGAAATCGCGCAAGCCTTGATCTTGAACTTTTTACAAAGCCGTCGGATCGCGTCTTTTTACGAGTCCATCAATAGTGTCTTACCGAAATTCTTGACAGAAACAATACCAATAGTATACTAGTTTGTTCGTATACAAAGGATCTGTCTGCAATGGAAAAATTACCGGAAGATTTACCCGAGTGCCTTGTGTTTTTGCTTGGCAAGGCGTACCAGAAAGCGCACGGCGATTTCAAAAACCGCCTGAAGCCATACGGGCTGACCAACATTCAGCACCTTGTGCTCGAAGGTCTGTGGTACAGAAACGGCATGACCGCAACGGAGATCTCCAGGCTGCTGCGCCTGGACAAGGCAACGCTCTCCGGGGTAATTGAACGGATGAGCGAAACCGGCTGGATTACCCGGGAGCCGCACCCGGAAGACGGACGGGTTCACCGGATTTTCACCTCCGAAAAGGCGGACAGCCTGAAAACAGAGCTCATCGAAGAGCGCAAAACAGCCAACGAGAAAATCCTGTCCCGGTTTTCAGGCGACGAACGGGAAACCCTCAAACAACTCCTCCGGGAGCTGATATAAACGGGAAAAAATTTTTTTGCCTGCAAGGTTTGCATACGAACAAACTTGCCCACGGCCCAATCCAACAAAGGAGGCTTTCATGCTGCTCAACCCCAAAAAGGAAACCTTTGCTCACCTCGACCCGCGTTCTGCCGAAATCATGAAAAAGACCGTCGAATATTTCGAAAACCGCGGCAAAAAGCAATTGAAGGAAGATTTTCACGAAAGACGCTGGTATTCGGACTTTCTGGCGTTTATCAAGGAAAACGAAATCTTTTCAACCCTTCTGACGCCGTCCGAACACGCGGAGGACGGCGATCCGGACAAGCGCTGGGACACTTTCCGGATCTGCGATTTCAACGAAATCCTGGCATTTTACAACCTGTCCCACTGGTACACCTGGCAGGTCACCATCCTGGGCCTGGGACCGATCTTCATGGGCAACAACGATGCCATGAAAAAGGAAACCGCCCGTCTGCTCAAGGAAGGCGGCATATTCGCCTTCGGGCTCTCCGAGCGCACCCACGGCGCCGATCTCTACTCGTCCGAAATGATGGTCACGCCCCTGGGAGACGGCAAATACGTGGCCGACGGCGGAAAATACTACATCGGAAACGCCAACGAGGCTGCCCTGGTCTCCACGTTTGCCAAGGACTCGGAATCCGACGAGTACGTCTTTTTTGTTGCGGACCCGAAACATGACAACTACGATCTGATCCAGAACGTGGTGGACTGGGAAGGCTACGTGGCCGAATACGCGTTAAACGGGTATCCGCTCACGGACAACGAGATCCTGGCCTACGGCCGGGATGCCTGGGACTGTGCCCTGAACACCGTCAACGTCGGCAAGTTCAACCTCGGATGGGGAGCCATCGGCATCTGCACCCACGCCTTCTACGAGGCCATCAACCATGCCAGCCACAGAAACCTCTACGGCATGTACGTCACGGATTTCCCGCATATCAAGCAGCTTTTCGTGGACGCCTATGCGCGCCTGGCAGCCATGAAACTCTTTTCCCAGCGAGCCACGGACTACATGAGAAGCGCATCGGAAAACGACCGGCGCTACCTTCTCTACAACCCCATCGTAAAAATGAAGGTCCCGACCCAGGGCGAGGAAGTGATCAACCTGCTGTGGGATGTCATTGCGGCAAGGGGCTTTGAAAAAGACGTCTACTTCGAAATGGCTGCCACGGACATCCGTTCGCTTCCCAAGCTGGAGGGCACCGTGCATGTCAACATGGCACTGATCATCAAGTTTATCGCCAATTATTTTTTCAACCC
>SLPT01000058.1 GCA_007131845.1 Desulfobacteraceae bacterium
ACACCCCGGAAGCTTTTTATGCCGAAGCGGAAGACGCCGTTTGCATTGCCAGAACGGAAGGTCTGGGTGCGCATGCCGAATCGCTTGCCGTTCGCATGAGAAAACGTCCGTCCTGAAAAGTGTTAATCGTCAACCGGCGTGTTTTTTCGCCTTGACAGGCAAGCGCACCAGCGGTAATAAAAACTTTTGGGTATTTACTCAAAAATAAGGTGATTGTATGGGAAGGCCGCATAAAAAACGATTTGTATCGCACAACCCGGGAGTGAGTTACTTCAAGCCCCGAGGAATCCCCATGGTCAAGTTGCAGGAAAACCAGTTGGCCATTGATGAATGCGAGGCGCTCAGGCTAGCAGACTACGAGGGTTTGTCCCACGAGGATGCGGGAGAGCAGATGGGCGTTTCGCGGGCAACATTCGGGCGGATTATTGAAAATGCCCGTAGAATCGTAGCTGATGCACTGATCAACGGAAAGGCGATCCGCATTGAAGGCGGGAATTACCAATTCGTTGAAGGGCAGCGCAGGTTTGCCTGCAATGCATGCAGTCACGACTGGGAGGTGGCCTGTGGGCATATGCGCCCCGATGAATGCCCGGAATGCGGGGAAAAAAACCCCGGAAGGGTTGTGCCGGGAATTATCGAGTAACATATTCATTCAGTAACGCATCAGTACAGTCAAAAGGAGCATCGCAATGGGAGAATGCCAGCAACACGGCTGCGGCGGCGGATCGCAAGACGCAAATCAGAAAAGCGATGAAAACGTACGGGAGGCACTCTCCCGGATCCGGAACAAGTTTCTGGTCATGAGCGGCAAGGGAGGGGTAGGAAAAACCTCTGTGTCGGTCAACCTGGCCATGGCGCTTGCAAAGAAGGGCTACAAGGTCGGAATCATGGACGTTGACGTGCACGGCCCGGATGTGCCGAGGATGCTCGGTCTTTCCGGTGTAAAGGCCGGAAGCGCGGGTGAAAAGCTCGAGCCGATGCATTATTCGGACAACCTGTCGGCCATCTCCATCGAGGGCATCCTTCCGGACTCCGATACCGCCGTGATCTGGCGGGGCCCTTTGAAGCATGCCGCCATCACCCAGTTCATATCCGAGGTCAACTGGGGGAACCTGGACTACCTCATCATCGACTCCCCGCCCGGTACCGGGGATGAACCCATGAGTGTTGCCCAGACCGTTCAGGACGCCCGCGCCATCATCGTTACGACGCCCCAGGAAGTGGCCCTTTCCGATGTGCGCAAGTCGATCAACTTCTGTAAAAAACTGGACATGGAGATCTTCGGCGTGGTGGAAAACATGAGCGGCTACAGCTGTCCCCACTGCGGCGGGACCATTGATCCTTTCGGGTCCGGCGGCGGGGAGAAGACTGCCGGGCAGTTCGGTCTGCGTTTTCTCGGCCGCATCCCCTTCGACCCGAACCTGGTCAAGGCCGAAGATACCGGCGCCCCGTTCCAGGAGAATTACCAGGATGCACCGGTGACCAAGGCGTTCCAGGATATTGCCGAAATCCTCGCATCCGTGTAGCGGCTGCACAGGACAGTTTCAGACCGGGCTGCGATGCGACCCGGTTAAAGATCGTGGTAAAATAAAAAAATCAAAGCCGGCCGGTTCGGGAATGTATCCGTGAGATTCCCGAACCGGCCGTTTTTTGTACTAAACCGTTATGGTGTGATTAAAATCCCGATATTTAAGTTCGGAGTCATTTCTCAGAATCCTGCGTACGTCTCATTTCGCGCAATTCTTTTGGGATTCGCGAGAAGGTATCGGGCTTTTCCCAAAACCTATGCAGGAATGCAGAGATTTTTACATAGGAAAGGTGTAGCTCAAACCATGTTGCGTGCTTAACAACTCTGCTGGAAGATAATTAATGAAGAAACGATCGGTTACGATACTGCCGGAGCAGATAAAGGTTTCATGCGAAGCGGGCTCACTGCTGCTCGATGTGCTTACGGAAGCAGGTGTGGTGCTGCGAACACCGTGCGGAGGGAGAGGGGTTTGCGGAAAGTGCGTAGTGGAGGTGCAGGGTGGGGCCTCTGAAATGACCATGTCCGAGACTGATATTTTGGGCGGCGATCCGGAAAAACGCCTTGCCTGCCAGGCATATATTACGGGCGATCTGCAGGTCGTCACACAATCCCCCGGCAGACTGTTATCCTTTGATATTTCAGAGTTGAAGACTGGCCTGGCCTATGGACTCGCAGTGGACATCGGTTCCACAAGCATACAGATAAGCCTTGTTGATTTACCATCGGGACAGTCCCGTGTGGTTGATTCATTTTTAAATCCTCAGAGGCGGTTTGGCCACGATGTGATCGCGCGGATTGCTGCAAGTGTCGACGAGGAAGTGTATGGGAAAATGGTCCGTTTGCTCCGGTGGCGTATCGGCAGGGCGGTACTGGATTTTTTGTCGAATGCTGGTATTGTTCCGAAACAGGTCGAGCGGGTGGTCTTCAGCGGCAACACGGTTATGATGTATTTTTTGTCCGGACTGGATGTGAAAGCCTTGGGCGTGTACCCCTATACGTCTCATATCAGGGACTTTGAATCCTTTTCGGGTCAGAATTTTGGCTGGCCCGTGGAGCTTTCGCCGGAACTTTTTGCGCTGCCTGCCGCGTCTTCCTTCCTGGGGTCAGACCTGGTCGGAGGGCTTGCCATTGCCGATAAGCGGGGTTTCTGCAGAAATACCTTTTTTCTTGATATTGGCACCAATGGGGAAATGTTCCTTCGTACCCCGACAGATCAAATTCTTGGAACGTCATGTGCTATGGGGCCTGCCATGGAAGGGATGAACATAACAAGCGGCATGACCGCTGATATCGGTGCGGTGAACCATGTATGGGAGGAAAAGGGCAGGGTCGCCTTTAACGTGATAGGGGACGCTTCTCCTTCAGGTATCTGCGGCACCGGACTTATTGATCTTATCGCCCTGATGGCTGACGCAGGTATTGTTCTGCCAAGCGGCAAGTTCTCCGGCAGTGCGCAGGAATTATCCGAATCCTTGGGCCTGTCCTTTTATAATGGTGCCGTTCAAACCGTTTTTCTGGCAGAGAAAGCAGGTGTATCTCAAAAGGACATACGCAGCGTCCAGCTTGCAAAATCCGCTACCCTGGCAGCTGCAACGATTTTACTGCAAGATACAGGGTGCGCCAAAGAAGATATTGAGTATGTTATTATTGCCGGGGCGCTTGGTGAGAATCTTTCCGCGGCAAGTTTCCGAAGACTATCGTTTTTGCCGGAGTTTCCGAACGCAAAATATATTTTTGCCGGAAATACAAGCCTTGCCGCTGCTGAAGCTGCATGCAGTGACTGGTCGTTTTATAAAAGGTCCAGATGTCTGAGAGACCGCACCCGCGTGCTCGACCTCTCCACCCATCCCCGCTTTTTCGAGCTTTTCATGAAATCCTTCAGTTTTTAGGGATTTGTCTCTAGCTTTGACGCAGAATCCTATAAAGCCTCCTATAATAGCTGTATTGATATTATTCTCTGTATTTTGAGAAACAGCCTCAAATTCCGTTTAAAAAAAATAACGCTGTCAGCGGGGCAAAAAAAAGTTGACACTGTGTAGTATGTAATATATTACATACTGCATGTAATATATGATAGTTTTGTAATCGTTGAGTCGCTCGGGAAATGGATTTTAAATAAGTTCGATTAGATAATGAACGAAACTACAAGGAGGCGAAAGGCATGCTCAAATTAAACAGGGTCGATAAGCCGGCTTCCCTTGCCGAGATTGCATACAATGCACTCCGTGAATCCATCCTCACTTTCAAACTGGTTCCGGGTATTACATACAGTGAGCTGAAGGTGGCCGAGGACCTGGGACTGTCCCGTACCCCTATCCGGGAGGCATTGCTTCGTCTTTCAGCCCAGGGTTTAATCACATTTCTGCCGAGAAAGGGGTTTGAGCTGACCCGGTACAAAAAAAAGGATCTGGAGGAGGTTTTCGAGCTGCGCCAGATGCTTGAACCGCCCCTGCTGAAAAAAATTACCCGAAAACTGACCGATGAAGAACTTTCGAAGCTGGCAGCGGAGCTGGAAGTGCAGAGAAAAGCTGCTGCGGAAGACGATACATTTACATTCCTGGAATCCGACAGGGTTTTTCATAATCTTCTCTATGAATTTGGAGACAATATACGTCTTATGAGAATTGTGGAAAACATTCAGGATCTTTGCTACCTGATGGGCGCCTATGCACTTGTCACCAAAGGAAGAATGGAAGCCTCCATCTATGAGCATGAATTCATCGTGAAAGCGATGAAAGGAAAAGATCCGGAAAAAGCTGCCCGCGCCATGTCTGAACATTTGGAAGAAATACGCAGGGCGGTCCTGGAAAATTTTACAGACCAGTTCGAATAGAACTTATGCAAAGCTGCCGACGGCAGCAACAACTCAATTCATGATTACAGAGGCCGGGCATTTGTTCCCCCATCCGGACGGGGAAAGTCAGCGGAGCAATGAATATAAGTCAAACAAAAGGAGTCAGAATATGAAACCACATGTGCAGTTTTTATCCCGGGAGGAGATCGGGCGAATTCATCAGGCGTCTCTTGGAATTTTAAAGGATGTCGGAATGCGTTTTCCGGCCGAAGAGGCTCTTGATTTTTTTCGCAGCGCAGGGGCTGAAATCGTCAACGGCGATGTCGTTCGAGTTCCTGAAGATTTGGTGGAGCGGGCTATTGCGGCGGTTCCAAAAAGAAATGATGTGGTACTTTACGGAAGGGATGAAAAGCACGATGTCGATTTCAAAGGCCACAAGCCTTCCTTATCCTGCATGACGATGGCCACCAGCGTAATTGATCCACACAGCGGGAAAAAGCGGCCTGCTTCGAATGACGATCTTGTCCGCCTGACCCGAATTGCGGATAAGCTGGAGTACGTTGGGGTAAACGGTGGATTGGTCACACCACAGGAAGTTCCTGGCGCCACCAACGACTGGTACACCTGGGCAACTACAATAAAAAATACCACCAAGCATATTACCGGTGGTGTTTATGGGTATCGCGGAGTGCGTGATGCTATCGAAATGGGTTCCCTGGCCGTGGGCAGCAAGGAAGCATTCCTCAAGCGTCCGTTTATTTCCGGCTGGGTCCTCACTGTGCCGCCTTTAGGCTGCGACACCGCCTCCACAGAAGCCATGATCGAAATGAACCGACACGGCATACCCATCATGCTGAGCTCCGGTCCGATCCTGGGGACCACTTCCCCGGTCACCATCGCAGGCTGTCTGGCCCAGGCGCATGCCGAGATCCTTGGCTGCCTGGTTCTTTCCCAACTTGTCAATCCCGGGGCACCTGTAGTGTATACGAGCTTTGCACGCGGTATGAACATGCGAACCTCTAATATATCCATGGGCGGCCCGGAGTTTGCCGTTTTAAAGGTTGCCATGAGTCAGCTTGGCTTGTCTCTCGACCTGCCGATACGTATGCCTTCCATGCTGCGGGATTCCAAGGTTCTTGATGCCCAGGCCGGTTTCGAAACGGGTATGGTCGGGACGCTTACCTCATTCATGGCCGACATTATGGATTCAATGCAGCTCGATACTGACATGGTTGTTGATTACCCGGATTTGCTGTTTTGCAATGATTGCATGGCGTTTATACGCCATGGACTGCGCGAGTTGGTGGTGGACGACCATACTCTGGCCCTGGAGCCTATCGCACAGGTCGGCCCCGGTGGCAACTTCCTGAGTCACCAGCATACGTTCAAAAATTTCCGCACCGAACTCTGGCATTCCGATTTGTTCGATCACGATAATTGGGAGCGATGGGAATCAAAGGGGAAAAAGGATATCCGCACGGCTGCGATGGACAAGGTGCATGCTCTTATAGAGGCTCCTGTCGAGCCTTTGCTTTCCCCGGATGTTGAAGCAGCCATTGATTCAATTGTCGAAAGGGCCGATGCGGACGGAGCAGGAGAAGAATAACAGGGCGGAAAAAGAAAAACTGTGACCTATTATTGTGCACCCTCCCATGAAACACGATAACAGCAATACCAACTGTTTACACCATATCGCAAGGAGAACACAGTGTCTGAAAACAGTTCCAAACTCACAAACAACCTTGAAAAGACCAATTTGCCCGTGTTTGGTATCAGTGCCGGTTTTCTCGCATTATTCGTTATCGGCTCGCTGATCAATATAGAATTCGTCACGACAATCGTTAATGTGGCCCAGGATTTTTCGACCCGATATTTCGGGGCGGTATGGCAGCTGCTTTTGCTGGCTACTTTCATCATGGCACTGGTATTGGCGTTTTCCAGATACGGCAGCGTTCGTGTTGGCGGACTGGATAAACCGGAAATCAGTACCTTTCGGTGGATTTCAATGATCATGTGCGCCCTGCTTGCAGCCGGCGGCGTTTTCTGGTCGTCAGCAGAACCAATGTTTCATTTCACTAGTATTCCTCCGGCATTTACAGGCGTGGAGGCATCCACACCGGGGGCCGTCAGTGCGGCCCTGGCGCAGTGCTATCTTCATTGGGGATTTTTGGCATGGGCCATCCTGGGCACCTTGGGTACCGTTATTCTGATGTATGCCTGCTACCACAAGGGTATGCCCATCAAGCCACGAGCCCTGCTTTATCCGCTCCTTGGAGAAAAAGGGGTGAACAGTCACCTGGGGACGGCGGTGGATACGTTTTCCATCATCGCCGTCGCAGCAGGAACAATCGGTCCGATCGGTTTCCTCGGCTTACAGCTTTCCTACGCGCTGGAATATCTTCTGGGAATACCCGATGTCTATTCAAGCCAACTGGCCGTGATCGCAGTGATTACCGTAATATACACCATTGCTGCCTCAACACCCATATATAAAGGGATCAACGGGCTTTCCAAGCTCAACGTCCTCATTGCCATCGGTTTGATGGCAGCCATCATGATCCTGGGACCAGGGGCTTTTATCGTGGATAGCTTCATGAGTGCCTTCGGACTGTATGTCCAGGACTTTTTCCGCTTGAGTCTCGACCGGTCGAACCCTGACTGGATGGGATGGTGGACGGTTTTTTACTGGGGGTGGTTTTTGGGCTATGGTCCGATGATGGCCATTTTTACCACGCGGATCAGCCGCGGCCGGACCATTCGGGAAATTATGCTGGCGGTTGCTGTTATCGCCCCTGTCGTCACAAATATCTGGTTTTCAGTGCTGGGTGGTGCAGGAATTCATTTCGAGCTCACCAACCCCGGCTCAGTTTCCACTGCACTGACTGAATCCGGCCTGCCCGCAGCGCTTCTGGCAATTGTAGAACAGCTTCCGCTTTCTGCCCTGCTCATCCCGGTGGCACTTCTGCTGGTGGGATTGTTTCTGATCACCACCGGTGCCGGAATGACTTACAGCATTGCCATGTCCGTGACCGGCAAGGAGAATCCTCCGAAATGGGTGCGTATTTTGTGGGGAGTGCTCATGGGCGCCATGGCGGCAGTTCTTATCAATATCGGAGATGGCGGAATAACGGCTCTGCAGACATTTATCATTGTGTCGGCGGTTCCGGTTACATTGTTTTATATCCCCCAGCTATGGACTGCCATGAGCTGCGCGAGGCTCATGTATGAAGATCAGCAAAATAAATAGGGGAGAAGGCAGGAAAATTCCATTGCAGGATGTTGAATAGGCCCTACCTGCACGGATAACAACAGTCGCGATGGGCAAGGTTCGTCCGGAGACGATCGCTCCCGAAAGGCAAAATAAATCGAAAGGAAAAGAAAATGACGGAATTTGTATCTATCAGGGATGCTTTGATTGCATGCGATGCCGAAAAACTCACAGATGAAGTAAACAAGACTATATCTCAAGGCAGCAGTGCGAATGCCATTTTAAACGATGGCCTGATACCCGCAATGGACGTTATCGGAGAACGGATGGAAAGCGGTGAGATGTTCATCCCGGAAGTTCTCATGGCGGCCCAGTTGATGGCCGGTGCTGTGGAAACGCTGCGCCCCCATCTGGCAGAAGGGAGTCATGTCAGCGCAGGCAAGGTGCTGTTGGGCACCGTAAAGGGAGACGTTCACGATATCGGGAAGAACCTTGTGTTCATGATGCTGGAAAGTGCTGGTTTCGAGGTGAAAGACGTGGGGGTCGATGTGCCGGCTGACACCTTTGTTTCCGAAGTCAAGAGCTTTCAGCCGGATATCCTTGCACTGTCGGCTCTTTTGACCACGACGATACCCATGTTGAAAACCACCATCGATGCGTTGGGTACAGCTGGAATTCGTGATTCTGTAAAGATTATGGTGGGTGGTGCCCCTGTATCCCAGAGCTTTGCCGATCAAATCGGGGCAGATGGTTATGGTGCGGATGCAGGATCGGCTAGCCGCCTGGCAAAAAAACTCATGGCCGAAATTCGTGCGAATTAGTTCAGTAGCATTCTTTCTACACCATTGGATTTGTGTGGAATAGATAGTTCAGGCACCGATCCGGGTGTATTCCTGAAAAGATTTCTGACGATCAATGCCCTGGAAGGCAAAAAAGTCAGATATCCAATTGAATCATAGGGTGAAACAAATGATTATTATCGGCGAATTGATCAATGCAAGCCGCAAAACCATTGGTGCGGCAATCAGGGAAAAAGATGCCGGGATTGTGCGGGATACTGCATCGCAGCAGGCGGAACACGGAGCATCTTACATAGACGTCAATGCGGGTATCTTCCTGGATGACGAGCCGGAATACCTCTCCTGGCTTGTGGAAAATGTCCAGGCCGTGACGGATGTACCCTGCGCCATCGACAGTCCCAATCCGAAAGCGATTGAAGCGGCGCTGGCCCTTCATGGTGGTGCAACCCCCATGATCAACTCCATTTCGCTGGAATCGGATCGATGGGAAAACATGCTACCCATCGTGGCAGGAACCGATTTAAAGGTTGTTGCCCTGTGCATGAGCGATGAGGGAATGCCCCAAACTGTTGACGACCGGATGAGAATTTCTGACAAGCTGGTCAATGGGTTGGTTCAGAACAACGTGAGGCTCGAAAATATTTTCATCGATCCACTGGTGCAGCCGCTGGGCGTAAACAAGGAATTCGGCATGCAGTTTCTGGATTCCATCGAGCGGATTACCACCCAATTTGCCGGCATCCATACAGCCTGCGGCCTATCCAATATCTCGTATGGCCTGCCGGGAAGAAAACATATCAACCGGGCTTTTATGACCATTGCAGTCACCAGGGGCTTGGACGGTGCCATCCTGAATCCATTGGATAAGGGTATGCGTGCAGCTATTGCCCTCGGTGAGGCCCTGGCCGGAAAGGACGATTTTTGTATGAAGTATCTCAAGGCTTTCCGTGCAGGGTTGTTTGAGGCTACCGCATAAAACCATTGGGCGCAAATCAAAGCATGATCCGATAAGAACAGGATATTCGGAATCCCCGGCATCCAGATTCAGAAAAACCTTACTATCATAGAGAAAAATTTGTCTATGTCGAAAACCGTTAGTTCACAGAAAATGAAAGCAGATGAGCCCCCGGGGATCAGAAATGGCATTGCAGATCTCCCGAATCATTTGAATGCCAAGACGATCGGGGCCGGCTTGATAGCTACGGTATTTGGCTGCACAGGACCTCCCCTGATCATTATGAGTTCAGCGATGAATGCGGGCTACACTACTACCCAAACCATTTCATGGCTTGCGTCAGTCTGTTTCTTTGGCGGCTTGATCAGTGTTATCATGGCGCTTCGTTACAAGCAGCCCATTGTGGGGGCATGGTCGATACCGGTTGCCGTCATGCTTGGCAACACCCTTACGTTTTTCAGTATTGAACAAGCGGTGGGGGCCTACCTGATGGGAGGCTTACTGGTTCTTATTCTTGGGGTTTCCGGACTCGTGGGAAAGATTATGCGGCTTTTGCCGATGCCGATTGTTATGGGAATGATTGCTGGTGCAATGATTAAATTCGGCACGGATATGATAAGCAGTATCGAGGCACTGCCCGTGATATGCGGTGCCGCTCTGGCCGCTTATTTCCTCGCTGCTCGGTTTTTCAGGCTATTTCCGCCGGCGCTGGGGGCGCTGGTGGTCGGTATTGTGGTTGCAGTATTTTATGGAGGCATGAATTTCTCCGGAGGAAATTATTCTCTGGTTCTGCCGACCGTTTTTGTCCCGTCGTTTTCTTTTGATGCTTTTTTGTCGATCAGTCTGCCGTTGGCGTTGCTGGTTATTGGCGCAGAAAATGCACAAGCGACGGGCGTTTTGTTGACGGAAGGTTATAAACCGCCTGTAAACGCCATGACCGTTGCCAGCGGAATCGGCGGTATCGTTTCTTCTTTTTTCGGAGGGCATAATGCCAATGTCGCCGGCCCAATGACCGCCATCTGCGCATCCGGGGAAGCAGGGCAAGACAAGGAAGGCCGTTATGCAGCAGCCGTTGTCAACGGTATACTTTTCGCTGGTTTCGGGGTGTTTGCATCGGTGGCGGTGGCGCTGATTCAGAGTGTGCCGTCCCCCTTGGTAAGTGTTGTCGCAGGCCTCGCCATGATAGGAGTATTGATTCAGTCCTTTGAACAAGCTTTTGTAACAGGCCGCTTCAGGGTTGGCGCATTTTTCGCACTCGTCATTGCCATGTCAGGCATTACCATCTTTCAAATCAGCGCGCCTTTTTGGGCACTGATCGGTGGTGTGCTGGTATCCTTAATAATAGAACCCAAAGATTTTGTAGTGCCCGGAAGTGCCGGGCAAAATCCATTGGCGGAAGACCTTGTGTAAACAAAAAGTCCAATATCTGCGTTACGCCCGATTCTTCAGAATCTCATGTGCTAAGCTCTCTGTATTCTAACCTATCGCTCAGGCGTTGATCCTGAACTTTTTACAAAGCCGTCAGATAGTGACTTTATGTGTGCACCAAAGGTAACCACTGAGAAGCGATTGATAGTAAAGCTCCGTTAACCGGACTTGGCCACGGAAACCGGGATGCCGTTGAGCACAGCGGTTGCCGACAATGGGTCCATGATAGCCGGGGTGATGCGGTTGGCGTTGACTCCGGGGTTTTTCCCGGCCACGCGCAATTGAGAGCCCTTCATGTCGTGGCCCCACCCGTGGGGCAGGCTGACCACGCCGGGCATGATGGTATCCGTGATTTCGACCGGCACGGAGATGGTACCGGCATCCGAGGTGACCGTTGCCATATCGTTGTTTCCCACTCCAAGGGCCCGTGCGTTTTCAGGATGAATGTGAAGCGTGCACGGGTTGTTTGCCGAGAGCGCAGGAATATTGTGCATCCAGGAATTGTTGGTCCGGAGGTGCCGCCTGCCGATGAGGGAAAACCCCCGGTTGCCGCTTTGGGGGTGGCCGGGGGGTACCTCGAGCCGGTTGATGGCATCCTGGTAGGGTAGTGGAAACAGGTGGATTTTGTTGTCCGGGGTGGCTATGGCCTTTTCAATCCATGATTGGAGGGGGCCCAGGTCCATGCCGTGCGCAAATTCGGACAGCTTGTCGAAGTTGATGCCGTCGGGGTTCAAGCCGAAGTTATCCCCATAGGGGCCGATGCGTAAAAGAAAATCAAGGATACGCTCCGGGGCGGTTTTTCCGGAGAGCATGCCGATGAGCGTTTGCTCCGTGATGCCTGCTTTTTCCGGGCCACCCAATGATTTTATCACGCCGGATGCAAGCTCGTGAAGGATTCCCTGAGCAACCTGCCCGGGATCAGCTTCAGCCCCCATGCCCTTGGCGATGAGCGTCAGGTGGGCCAATATTTCCCACTTGTCTTTTTCCCCGGTCCCTTTTTCCAGCACGGGAGGCGAGTAGGCTCCGTAGTTGCGCACGGAGAGGCCGTGGAAGAAAAAGTCGTAATGGCCATGGCAAATAATCGATGCCGGAGGGAGTATGACATTCGCCCGCCGGGTGGTCTCGTTGATGTAATAATCCACGCTTACCATGAAGTCCAGTTGCGCCAGTGCTTCGTCCAGGCGGTCGCTTTCCGGCGCGCCGACCACCGGGTTGCCGGCAATGGTGATCAACATCCGGATCTGACCGTTGCCCGGGGTGGTGATTTCTTCGGCTAAAACGGCTGCGGGCAGTTCACCCGCTGTTTCCGGCGCACCGGATACCCGGGAGCGCCATCGGTCCGTGGCAAATCCCCTTTTGGGAATGCTGCCGTCCGGTACATGGGCCGGACGCGCAAACGCCGTGCCGCCGGGGCGGTCCATGTTGCCGGTCAGGATATTGATCACCTCGATGAGCCAGGAACTCAAGCCCCCGTGGGGTGCCGTGCTGGTGCCCATTCTCCCGTAAACCGCGCATTTCCCGCTCGACGCGATTTCCAGGGCAAGCTCCCGAATATCCGCGGCCGGAACAAGACAGATGTCCGCCGCGGCTTCCGGTGTCCATGCGGACACGGCTTTTTCGAGAGTATCAATGTCGCCATCATTAATAAAATCTGCAAGATGACCGGGGGAAACACGTTTTTCCTCAAAAAGGACGTTCACGATCGCCAAGAGCATAAAAGCATCTGTCCCCGGGAGGATAAACAGGTGGCGGTCGGCTGCCAGGGCGGTTTTGGTTTTTGCCGGATCAATGACAATCATTTTGCCGCCGCGCTTTTGAAGCGACCTGACACGGCCCGGTATGTCCGGCGCAGTCATGAGGCTCCCGTTCGACACAAACGGATTGGCCCCGAATACGACGAACAAATCCGTGTGGTCGATATCCGGAACCGGTATTCTCATGGGGTGGCCGTAGAGGTGCCCGCACGCAATCATCTTGGGCATCTGATCCACGGTGCTGGAGGTGTAGAAGTTTTTTGTCCCCAGGCTTTTGACGAGGGGCCGGATAAAGAGTCCCCCGGCCATGGTGTGGGTGTTGGGGTTGCCCAGGTACAGGGCCACTGCGTCGTTTCCATTTTTTTCCCGAACACGGGCCAGGTTGCGGTCAATCAGGGCCAAGGCCTCATCCCATCCGGCCTCGCGAAATACGCCGTTTTCCCGGATCATCGGCGTCCGCAGCCGGTCCGGATCCTCGTGCAGGTCCTTTAAGGCAATTCCCTTGGGACAGCAAAACCCTTTACTCATGGGGTTGTCCGCGTCGCCCCGCACTTTTTCAACCTCGTTTTGGGAAAGGGTGATACCAAGGCCGCATCCGGCTTCGCACAACGGGCAGATACGATATACGGTTTTCTGGCTCATTTGTCGTCCCTCATCGTTTTTCGTGGAAAAGACCGGTTCGTTCAACTTGTTTTTGGTCGGCCTTTTATGTTGCAATGGGTGCGATGATAAACATAGTACGTCATGACAGATTCGTAAAAACAGGCGGCAATTCACGGTTACTGCTGATCTGATCAGTTTGTCTCAGTTTATCGGCATTTTGAAACGAAAGGAACAGATTTTGAGCGCTGATTATAAAAGGAAACGCAGATAATGATACATCAAAGGCTTCAGTATCTGTTGCCATTGCAAAAACAGGAAGCGGATGGGGGCCGGCCGGCAAAAAAGAAGGCTTTAGAATTTGATTTTAAAAGCTGCTGATTGATGGTGCCCCCGGCAAGAATCGAACTTGCGGCACATGGATTAGGAATCCATTGCTCTATCCACTGAGCTACGGGGGCTTTAGGAGTTACGAACTTACAACTTTCAATAAAGATTCGGCGCTTTTTTCAAGACTTTTCATCATAGTGTATATATCGGCCGTTGTTTTCACCTCTGCATCCAGAGTGTTGAGCATTAGATATAATTTCTTTTTCTGCCCCGGCCGAGTTTATAGCTGATGTATGTCTTAAATCAAGAATCCGCAATTTGTCAACCCAAGGCTTTCCTCTCAGGCCTTTTAAATTTGCAGATAATGAATATAGTGGCACAATTGGTCAAGGCAGTTTATCCATCTTTACAAGTCTGTCGGATCACGTCTTTATATAAGTACATCAAGGGTGTATCCCTTATTTTACGTACAACTCCTGGTCCGGATAAATCCGGCAGTTCCGCGTGAGCTGGTTGATATCGAGCAGCTCGTTTACACTCATGTTGTGTCGCCGCGCGATGGTGTAGGGTGAATCGCCCTGTCTGACACGGTAGGTTTTCAGGCCGTCCGGTCCGGCGCTGGTGGGGATCTTCAGTTCCTGGCCGATATGGAGGTTGACCGAATTCAGATTGTTCAGCGACTGGATTCGGCTGGTGGTGGTGTTGTATCGGTTGGCGAGAAGCCAGAGAGAATCTCCCCTGCGCACGGTATGGTTGATGATTTTTTTCTCTCCGGAAGACCCACGGGACGCCATGGCCGCAACATCACCGGCTTGAGGAATTTTGAGGACCTGGCCTGCAACGATGTAGCTGTCCCGGTAAATATTGTTGAACCGGGTGATTTCCCGTACCGTGGTTCCGTAGCGAAGGGCGATGCCGGAAAGCGTCTCTCCCCGCCGAACGCGGTGCTGGGCCACTCGCTGGGGTCTTTGTTCATATTCCAGGATGTCATCGATTTTCGCAAGCAGAAGCTCTTTTTTGCCGATCGGGACACGGAGTTCATAGGAATCGCCTGGCATCAGCTGATATCGGAGTTCGGGATTCAGGCGGGCCAAGTCGCTTTCAGTGGTACCTATTGCCTCGGCAATGTCTTTCAGGTGCACCTGCCTGGCGATCTCAATAGTTTCATATTCATACGGGTCGTCTGTCTCGATCCCGTCCATGCCGTATTTTTCAAGATTTTCGACGATGTGGAGCGTTGCGATGAAACGTGGAACGTATTGGGCGGTTTCCCGGGGCAGTCTTTCATACAGATCCCAGAAATCGTCTAAATAGTTAATATTCTGCCGCCGGATTTCGCGAAGCACCCGCCCTTCTCCGCAGTTGTAGGCGGCCAGAACCGTTTTCCAGTCCCCGAAAATGTTATGCAGCTCCTGGAGGTATGCGATGGCGGCCTGAGTGGAGCGGTAGGGGTCGAGGCGCTCGTCGACGTACGCATCCCTTTTGAGGCCGAATTTGTATCCAGTGGAAGCAATGAACTGCCACATGCCCAGCGCGCGGGCATGGGACAGGGCATTTACCCGGTATCCGCTTTCGACCAGCGGGAGCCAGGAAAGCTCTTCGGGCAATCCGGCTTTTTGAAGCTCTTCCACGATATAGGGGCGATACCGGCCGGATCGCTTGTAGGCGTTGATGAAAAACCGGCGCGCATTGCTTTGGGTGAAATGATCGATCTCCCGCTGGACATAGTCATTGATTTCTATGGGAATGGCGTTGTAGTTGCCTTTTACGGTGGTATGGCGGGATGCGTAGATCTCGAGAATGCGCTTGGAGATCATGAACCGCAGATCATCTTTCTGCTGTATAAATTTTGGATCATCCCCGGCTTCCGTGTTGATGATCAATGCATAACCGTTGTCCAGAGCTTCCAGGGCGTTTTCGATTTCACCCTGCTGCCAGAATTCCATGGCGGTCTGGTAAAATTCGAGAGACTTGTCGAATCTCGACTGGATTCGCTCATCCGGCGAGGTACCGGCGATGATTTTGATACCCTCTTTGTCCTTATCGAATACGGCAACACCGGATTCGGTTTTATCCTCCGGGGCGTCGGTATCCTTTTTATCTTTTTGGTCCTTTTCGACGGTTTTTCCCTTCTCATCCGATTTTTGGCCGGATGAAGCCGCTTCGGCTTTCTGTGTATCGCCGGATCCGATAAAACGGCCGATCCCGTCTTTGTCCTTGAAGCCGGCACAACCTGTCAGAAATGAAGCGGAAAAAAAAACAATGGAGACAATAATTAGAAGAAGCGCGGGTTTGAAAGAAGATCGGGTGTTTTTCTGAACGAGTGTCTGATTCATGATTTGGGTTTGAAACCTTCCGGTATGGTATGGTTGCGGCAGATATCCAGTATAAAGCGCCTTACAGCACGCACCGCGATTACTATCACTTCACAGGCCGGCGTGTCAAGGTTTGACGATTTTGTAAAAGATAGAAATGCAGGTTTTTCAAAATTCCGAAGAATGCAGGGGGTCGTTTTTTTTAATTCTTTATATATTACGTGCAGACACGAGAATTTATTTACCATAAGCCATGAAACAAAATAATAAAAAAAATGCTTGCAATGCTTG
>SLPT01000230.1 GCA_007131845.1 Desulfobacteraceae bacterium
GGGCCGCCAGCAACCTGGATCCGGTGGAAGTGCGGCGCATCATCGATGACGACATCAAGTACCGCATCGAACGGATTCCCGGCGTTGCCGCAATGGACGTCTGGGGAGGACTGGAACGGGAGATTCACGTCGATATGGACCCGGACAAACTCAAGGCCCTGGGTTTGTCCCCTTCGCAGGTCGTGGAACGCATCCGAAGCGCCAATATCACCCTTCCGGCCGGCTCCATCGAAACCGATGCCTGGGAGCTGACCCTGCGTACGGAAGGGGAATTCGAAGACCTGGATGAACTTTCGAACACCACTGTCGCACTTCGAAATGAAACCCCCGTCCTGCTGAGCCATATAGCCACCATATCGGACAGCTTCGAACGGATCCGGCGGATCGTCCGCGTCAACGGGGATCCCGGAATGCGGCTTTCGGTGAACAAGCAGTCCGGAACCAATACCGTGGAGGTGGCCCGACAGGTTTTGGCCGAAATCGAGCGTATCAACGCCGATATCCCCCAGATCCGGATATCATCCATCATCGACACCTCGAGCTACATCGAAAGCTCCATCATCAACGTGGGCAGGGCCGCCCTGTTCGGCGGCTTCTTCGCGCTTTTTGTACTGCTCGTATTCCTTCGGAATATCCGATCCACAGCGATTATTGCCGCAGCCATCCCGATTTCCATCATCGGCACCTTCGCCATGATCCACGTGGGCGGCTTCACGCTGAACCTCATGACCCTGGGGGGACTGGCTCTCGGTGTGGGAATGCTGGTGGACAATGCCATCGTGGTGCTGGAAAACATCTACCGCCTTCGGGAAGGGCATCTCGACGCGGAAAACGCCGCTATAACCGGCACGTCCGAAGTATCCAACGCGATTATCGCAAGCACCATCACGACGCTGACCATATTTCTTCCCCTGGTGTTCATCCGGGGAATGGCGGGCATTATGTTCTTTCAGCTCGCAATGGTCATCTCCTTTGCCCTGCTTTGCTCCCTGGTCGTTGCCCTGACCCTGATACCGATGCTCTCCTCGCGCTTTCTCACGCAGCCCGGCCGGCCCGGACTGGTCGCCCACCGGTATATCACCGCCATTGCAGGATGGTTCGGCGCCGCATTCTCCCTGGTGGAAGCCGCCTACCGCAGCCTGCTGAAAGCAGCACTTGATCACCGGGCGGTCACGATCGGCATAACCGTTTTGATATTAGCGGGCAGCCTGATGATGATACCCACCATCGGAACCGAGCTGATGCCCCGAACCGATGAGAGCGAGGTGCGGGTGGACGTGGAAATGGCCGTAGGGACCCGGCTTGATATCACCGACCGGACCATCGCGGAAGTCGAGCGGATCGTTTTCGAGGCGGTCCCGGAGCGGACGAACACGGTTACCAGCATTGGCGGCACCCACTGGCGCGGCGGCGGGACCAACGAGGGGCAGCTTCGTATCGCCCTGGTAAGCCGATCCGAACGGGACCGGTCCAGCGCGGAAATCGCGGATGATCTTCGCGTCAAACTCTCCCGCATACCCGGCGCAATCATCCGCACCCGGGAAGGACAGGGTCTGTTTTTGATCCGCCGGACCATGGGCGGCGGCACCGAGCGAATCGAGGTTGAAATCCGTGGATATGACATGGACACGGCCGATGCGCTGGCCGAACGGGTCGGCGCCGTCATCGAAACCGTGGACGGTATCACCGATACCATCACGAGCCGGAGCACCGGGGCACCGGAAGAAGTGGTAACAGTCGACCGGCTCAAAGCCGAAAGTCTTGGGATTTCCGTCCGGGAGGTGACCGGGGCCCTGCAAACCATCATAGGGGGCACCCGGGCCGGCAATTTCCGGGATGGCGGCAATGAATACCCCATCCGGGTAAAGGTGAAAGACGCCGAGCGGCTTTCCGTCCGGGAAATTTTAGATACCACCATCGTCAACAGCCAGGGCATTGCCGTTGCAATGCGAAATATTGTTTCGGTTGAACCGAAAACCGGACCACTCCGGATCGAACGCAAGAACCAGGAGCGGATCATTACCGTACGGGCAAACATATCGGATAGGGACATGGGGTCCATCCATGCCGATATCCGGGAGAAGATCGATGATGCCATTGCCATTCCATCCGGATTCACCATCTCATACGGCGGCGATTACGAGGAGCAGCAGGAGGCGTTCCGGGAGCTGGCGCTGGGATTGATCCTTGCCGTCGTGCTGGTCTACATGGTCCTGGCAAGCTTATACGAATCCCTGCGGGACCCCTTTGTGGTCATGTTTTCGGTCCCCCTGGCCATCATCGGCGTCATCTGGATGCTCTGGGCCACCGGGACCACCCTCAACCTTCAATCCTATATCGGCTGCATCATGCTGGGAGGGATTGTCGTCAACAATGCCATTTTACTTGTGGATTACATCAATCAGCTCCGCAGGAACGCAGCATCCACCGTCCGGGAAGCCATCGAGGAAGCCGGGCGCAGGCGCCTGCGGCCGATCCTGATGACGGCGATGACCACGATTTTCGCACTCATCCCCCTGGCCGTGGGATTCGGGGAGGGCGGGGAAGCCCAGGCACCCATGGCGCGTGCGGTTATCGGTGGGCTGATCAGCTCGACGTTCATCACCCTCCTGGTCATTCCGGTTATCTATTCAATATTTTCCGGCAGCCGGCACAAGGAAGCCCTGGAAGACAAACCCAAGACGGCCGGTGCATCCGGCTAAACGAATGCAAGCAATCATGACGATCATGTTACACTTGAGGCAATTGACGTATACTGCGGCGGTCATGGTCCTGTCGGCCGGTCTTTTCGGCTTTAACGTATGGGCTGCTGATCCCGTTTCGGATTCCGGTGCGATCCATCCCGGCATTACCATAGAAGAAGCCGTTCTCATGGCCCTGGAAAACAACCGCGCTTTGCATATCCAGCGTTTCGAGCCGGATATCCGGGAAACGTTCCACGAGCAGGAAAAAGCCCTGTTCGACCCGGAGATCTCCTTCGAAGTCTGGACAGGCAGGGAGCGATACGAAAATGACGGCCTTTTCGGGTCCGGCACCGCGACCTCGAGCGGCGCGGACGCATCGGTCTCGGGCCTGCTGCCCACCGGGACCCGACTGGAGGCGGAACTGTCCACACAGCGTTCAGACCGGCAGGAGAGAGCCAGGCCCTATGAAACCCGGCTCGGTTTCACCGCAACCCAGGCCCTCCTGCAGGGGCGCGGGGTTGCCGTCAACATGGCGTCCGTCCACCAGGCTTCCATCGACACATCGATGTCCCGATACGAGCTTGCCGGGTTTGCACAATCGCTCGTGGCGGATGTCGAAGTCACCTACTGGGAGTATGTGCTTGCCCGGAGGCAGGTTGAAATCGTCAAGGCATCATTGAAACTGGCGGAGCAGCAACTGGAGGAAACCACCCAGCGGGTCCGCGTGGGCGGAATTGCGGAAACGGAGCTGGCGGCGGCCCGGGCGGAAGTCGCCCTGCGAAGGGAAGCCCTGATCAATGCCGAAAGCCGGGTGGAAAACATCAAAACGCGCATCACGCGGTTTATCGCGCCTTCACGGCTTGTATCGGGAAACCGGGACATTACCCCGGAAAGCCGGCCGGAGGTTCCGCCGGATCCCTTGGAGGATCTTTCCGATCACGTGGCCGTGGCCATGCAGATGCGCCCGGACCTGGCCCAGGCAAAACTGATGGCGGACCGGCGGGATCTGGAAATCGTCAAAACGAAAAACGGGCTTCTGCCGAAAATGAACGTGTTCATCCGCCTCGGGAAAAGCGGCTACGCGGATTCGTTTTCCGGATCCGCAAGGGATATGGACGGCGATGCCTACGACGCCTATGCAGGCATCGAGATAAGCCGTTCCGTCTCCAATCAGGCAGCCGATGCCCGGCATCGGCGCGCGCTGCTGCATAACCGCCAGCAGGAAACCGCCATTACCAACCTCGAGGACCTGATTCGCGAGGATGTCGAATTGGCCTATATCGAAGTGCGGCGTGCACTTCAGCAGGTGAGTGCCACGGAATCGACCCGCACATTCCAGGAGGAAAAGCTGCGCGCCGAGACCGCCAAGTTTCGGGTGGGCAAATCGACGGCCCTGCTCGTGGCCCAGGCCCAGCGGGATCTGCTCGAAAGCCAGGTGTCCGAAGTGGAGGCGATTACCAGCTACCTCAACGCCCGCATCCGGTTTTACCTTGCGGAAGGGTCTTTGCTCAAACGGCGGGGGATCGATACCGATTCTTACTAAGGCGCAAGGGAGGCGATGAAGCATCCGCCGCTGCTGCCTTCTGTGAGAGGATCCTCCGGGTCTGTTTCTTCGTTGGCCGGAAATTCGTCATCAGGATCCGGATCGGGGTCTGTTTGTTCATTGACCGGGGATTCATCGGGATCATCCCGGTAGGCTGCCACAACATCGCGGATTTCCCGGAGGGTTCGGGCATTGTCGCCATCCTCGGGATGACCCGTGGGATAA
>SLPT01000217.1 GCA_007131845.1 Desulfobacteraceae bacterium
CAGTTCCGGGGAAACATCGCGCGCCCGGTCGCCGGTCTTCCTGGCCATCTGGACCATGGCGGCTCCGGCTCCAGCAGACTGCTTCCATCCGGCCTCCAGCATCCATTCAATCCATGTGCTCACCTCTGCGGGCGGCACCACCCGATCGACCGGACCGTAGAGCAGCTCCCGCGCCCCCAGCCGGGAAAGACACCACAGGTACTGGTCCTTGACCTTTTTCGGATTGATCTCCGCAATCAGCGCCCTGCCCCAGGCGGTTTTTTCCTTCGCTGCCAGGCGCTCCATGTTTGCAAGGGCCATATACATTTCCATTCGCTCCTGCGGCGGGATCTTGGTTTTGCCTCCTTTTTTGGGCAGCAGAAGCGGCCTGAGATCCTGGGAAAACTGGCGCTGCTGCCCCGCGGTGAGCCCGCCGGCGACGCGCCTCCATACGATCCACCATTCGGCACGGGCCTGCTGATTGTTGGCAAAAGTGACGCCGGGCTTGTAGAGTTTCCAGAGCATCCGGATGCGGTGCTCGTCGTAGCCGTCTCCGAATCCCGGCCGCATGCAGAATCCGGCCATGTTGAGCCACCGGATTTCATGGGCGGGGGAGTGCTTCCGGGCTTCCGGTTGCTCCAGAAGCCGGTCCGCGATTTTTCGGATGAGCCCCAGGGGCCAGTTTTCCCGCTTCCGGCCGGCCGTCCGGGAGACGGCGCGGACCAGTCCGGAAAGATCAGACTCCGGGGCATCTTTTCGAAACGCCTGGTCCACGACGCCCAGAACGTCTTTCAGAACGTCCGAGTCGAACACTTCCCGGTCGGCGACGCCCGATTCAGGACCGCCAACCCCGCGAAGCTGGAACCGGAGCTGCCATCGATGCCCGGTGGACCGGGAGGAACACCACAAGGCAAGCACGCCGGCTTCCGTATATTCCACTTCGACGGTAACGCCGATGGCTGTTTTCGCCCCTTTCCGGCCGAACTGGATGACGGTTTCCAGCGGCGGTAGTGCGGTCATGGAGTCGTCGACGGTAACGATATCCCCGAACCGGTCCCCGGAGCGGTAGCTGGAGGAGTAGAGGTCAAAAGCCACGGGCTGGTTGGTCAGCACATCGAAGGCCATGTTGTCCAGGGCAAGCCGGGTGCCTTCGTCAAGGCCCCGCTCCACGATGCACACCGTCTTTTTGTGTTCTTCCTGCCGGCGGTCGCCGCCTTCGTCCGGTGGTTCTCCGATACCCAGGTAATAGGCCCTCGGACTGCCGGAGCCGACCCGGACCCCCTGCCCCGTCTTGACCAGTCCGTAGTAGGAAGCGCCCAGGGCCACCGCCAGATCGAGACTTCGGGTTTCAAGCACGCGGGGCCGCGACGCATCCCGGCCGTCGAACCAGTGGCGGACGGCCTGGCGGATCCGGTTTTGCACAACGGCGGACTTGAGCGACCCGCCGTTGAACAGGATGCGGTCGGGAAACGGTTCTCTGGGCCCCAAAAGCATCGTGATGTCATCGGCATGGGTTTCCAGGAAATTTCCGATATGGCGGGTGATGGCCGGATCCTGTTCATAGGGAAGGCCAAACTCGGAGATTCCCTTTGCATGTGTTTTTCCGGATTTCGGAGATTTTTCCGCCAGGGGGAAAAACCCCTCCACGACGATTTCTTCCAGGGATTTCCGGTCGATACCGGCCGAGAGGGTGCCGCCGATGAGACGGCTTCCCTCGCCCATCAGCGTGATGGTTTCCGATTCGGAGCCCTCGTTGAGAATGTTTTCCTTGGCCTGACGGCTCAGATGGCAAAGGGATTTCCACCGGTCTCCATCCAGGCGGGTGCGGGTCTGAAACCGGGATTCCACCAGCCGGGCCAGCGCCAGATCGATGTTGTCGCCTCCCAGGATCAGATGATCGCCTACGGGGATACGTTCAAAGCGTGGGGAGCCGCCATCGGTTTCAACCAGGGTGATCAGGGTCAGATCCGTGGTCCCGCCGCCCACATCGCAGACCAGGATCAGTTCACCGGGCTGAACATGATCCTGCCAGTCGTGTTCGTGGAGAATCAGCCAGCTGTAAAATGCTGCCAGGGGCTCCTCCAGAAGAAGAACATCCGGCAGGCCCGCCATCCGGGCCGCTTCCAGGGTCAGATCCCGCGCGATCTCGTCGAAGGAGGCCGGGACGGTGACCACCAGAAACTGGTTTTCAAGGATATCGTCCTCTCCGGAAGCCATTTTTGAAACCGAATGATTCCAGGCCCGCCGGATATGATCCAGGTAGGATGCAGTGGCTTCCACGGGAGAAATCTTTCCGATGTCATCCGGGGTTCCCCACGGAAGTATCCTGGCACGGCGGTCGGCTCCGGCATGGCAGAGCCAGCTCTTGGAGGATGCAACCAGCCTGGAAGGGACCCGCCCCCCCAGCTCCCGGGCAAAGGTGCCAACCACGTGGGTGGGGTCCGGATTCCAGGGCAGCCGGATATCTTCGCTGGCTATTTCGTATTTGCCGGGTATATAGTAGAAGGACGGAAGCACCGGAAGCGCGGATACCTCGCCCGCCCCTGTGAGCTGGGGGATATCAAAAATCCGGATTCCCTTATCCTTTTTTTCTTTAGCATACCGGTCGACCCAGGAAACCGCCGAATTGGTGGTTCCCAGATCGATGCCGACGATATACCGCTTGTCTCCCCAATCCGTCATCCGGTCTGCTCCCGTACGTTGAATTCAAGCTTCCATCGGGTCCGGTCCTCCACGGATACGCACCATATCTCCAGGGTGCCGATTTCAGTGGCATGGACTTCCAGGTTAACCCGCACAGCGGTGCCCGCCTCGCCGTCCAATACGGTTTCCAGGGTGGTCAGCTCCTCGATCTCATCCTGCCAGTCCTCGATCACGGCTCCGGCGGGATCGTTTTTCCGGATGGCGGAGGCGAAAAACTCGAAACGGACCGCCTCTCCCACTCTGAGCACGAATTCCCGCCCGGAAAGAAAGGCCCGGGTTCCTTCTTCCATGCCGAAGGGGGCCACGCACAGAGCCTTGACCGGGGCCGGCATTCCCGGAACCGCCGGCATGGCCGCGGCGATCCCGATATAATAGGATTTACCGAGCCCGCCGCGAATCCGTATACCCCGGCCCCTGCGGGCATGGCCGTAATATGCCGCACCCCGGGCCACAGCAAGGTCCAGCTCGCCGGATTCAATCTCCCGGATGCTGCTTCCCTCCATGGACCATCCGTTCAGAATCGCCTTGATCCGGTTTCGTATGGCTTCGGATTTCATGACGCCGCCGTTGAACAGCACCGCAGTGGGCGCTTCGGTACGCTCCGGATCATCGGAGGCCCGACGGTTCAGAAAGGCGGCCAGATGCCTTGTGATTCCAGGGTCACTGGCATAGACCAGTCCCGCCTCCTGGAGGCCCGTCCGCGCCCCGGATGCCGGGCTGGCCGTTGCCTCGCACTCCGGGAAAAACCCTTCCAGCAGGACGGATTCCATGTCCGGAGCTTCCAGGGCGGTTTTGACGGCCCCGCCGATCAGCCCGGAGCCTCTTCCCAATATCGTGATGGGGCACGAGTCGGTGTCGCCTTTTGAAAACAGGGTTTCCTTGGCGTCGCGGCACCCGTGGACCAGACCCCGCATCTGCCAGGAATCGATTCGGGTTCCGGATTCGGACAACTTCCGGGCGAGGTGATAGGCCAGGGCCAGGTCCATGTTGTCCCCGCCCACCAGCAGATGGTCACCCACCGCCGTTCGTTCGAGCACCAGGCTGCCATCCTCTTCGGAAATCCGGATCAGGCTGAAGTCCGTGGTTCCGCCGCCCACGTCGCAAATGAGTACACGGTCCCCCTTTTCAACGGCCTTTCGCCAGGCTTCCCCGGTTGAATCGATCCAGGAGTAAAAGGCTGCCTGGGGTTCTTCCAGGAGGGTGATATGGGCCAGTCCCGCCTGTTCGGCCGCCTGGACTGTCAACTGTCTGGCAACGGCATCGAAGGACGCGGGCACCGTGAGAAAAATCTCCTGGTGTTCCATAGCCATGGCCGGATCTTCGGCGGCCATTTCGTGATTCCAGGCATCCCGGATATAGCTCAGAATTTCGGCGGAAGCCTGCACGGGGCTGATCTTTTCCACATCTTCCGGCGCCTCCCAGGGAAGTATGGGGCTTTCCCGGTCAACGGACGTGTTGCACAGCCAGGACTTGGCGGAAGCGATCACCCGGTGGGGCACCTCTGCGCCCCGCTCCCGTGCATATTCGCCTGCAACCATTTTCACCCCGGCAGCCCAGGGCAGATCGAATGCCCCGTCGGCAATCTCCGCATTCGTGGGAACATAAATAAACGAAGCCAGAGACGGGCGCCTCGATACGGTGTGCGGGGATGTCACCTGGGGTATCGGGAAGATCCGGATGGCGGCTGACTCGCCGCCATCCGGATCAGCGTATGTATAGGCCACGATGGAGTTGGTGGTCCCGAGGTCGATACCGATAATAAACGTTGA
>SLPT01000374.1 GCA_007131845.1 Desulfobacteraceae bacterium
AAAGTCGTGATCCGACGGCTTTGTAAAAAGTTCAAGATCAAGGCTTGCGCGATTTCGAAGAATGCAGCGTACTTGGCGTACGTGAAATTCTGAGAAATCGCGCGTAACGCAGATATTGGACGTTTTACGAAGTCGTCAAACTTAAGGTGCAAGGTGCATTTCAGTCATCATTCTTCTTCCGGAACGAAGGCCACGACGTCGTCTATGGACGGGGCATCGGCAAGGACCATGACCAGGCGGTCGAGACCCAGGGCGCACCCGGATGCCGCCGGCATGGCATGCATATCGGTCAGGAAGCGCTCGGGCATGGGGATTTCGGACCGGCCGGACCGCCTGCGGGCAGCATTTTCTTCTTTGAAGCGGATTGCCTGCAATGCGGGGTCGGTCAGTTCCGTATACCCGTTGCATATCTCGATCCCGCCCAGGTAGAGCTCGAATCGCTGGGCTTCACCAGGCCGGTCCGGGACGCTTTTTGCAAGGGGGGTGTGGGCCAGGGGATAGCCGTGGAGAAAAACCGGCCGGTCTTTTGCCATTCCGGGTTCGATTGAAAAACAAAGCGTCTCCTCGAAACGGTCTTCGGACAGAGCCTCTTCCATGTCCGATCCGGCGATGTTCCGAAACGCATCGGCAAGCTGAATTTTGTAAAACGGAGGCGCGAGATCGATTTCGGCCTCCCGGAAGAAAACCGTATCGTTTCCGGCGGTTTCGCGCCGGATATAACGGATGAGCGCTCCTGTCTGCTCCATCAGAAACCGGTAGTCGGCATCCGCCTGGTACCATTCCAGCATGGTGAACTCCGGAAGATGCAAGTCGCTTCGCTCTCCGTTGCGGAAGCACTTGCAGATCTGGAAAATCCGGTCGTAGCCTGCGCACAGAAGCCGCTTCATATGAAGTTCGGGGGACGCCTGGAGAAAGTGTTCGCCGCATCCGACATGGTCGATGTGGCGCTCGGGCGCAGGCGCCCGGAGGCGAAGGGAGGTTTCCACCTCGATGAATCCCGCCTGCCGGAAGAACCGGCGGACCGCCCGGAAGACTTCCTGGCGCAAAATCAGGTTTTCCCGGATGCCTGTCTGCCGGAAAGCCCCTGTCGTATCCGGGTTTCCCTCGCTCGGTGTCACTTATTCCGGACCCGGTAGGCGTCTTCTGGCCGATCCTGGAGATAGATGGCGTCGAATTTTTTCAAATCCGCGCTTTCATACCACTGGTTTGCGATATCAATGCAGTCGGGGCAGGCATTGAGGGGTATGTGAACGGCCAGGACGTGCGCTCCCGTATCGGCCCGGGAATCGATTTTCAACGCGCCGCTGCAATCCCGGCAAAGCTGGAGCGTCTCAAACTGGTTTTCATAGATCCCGTCGGTATCGTAGAAGATGCTGCGACGCCGCTCGTCGACTTTTTTGTCGCCGATGAGCTTTTCGCGCGTCGCCTCCCGGTTTTTCCATGTTTTCAGTACCCGCTGGCAGGCCATTTTTACATCCGCGGTGATCTCTTTGGTCTGCCGGAGACTCTCCGGGTTGTAATCGGGTTCGCAGACATACCGGAAGTCAATGCCGGCAAGCGCTAAAATGATACCCACATTGACGTAGGGCAGGGCCCCCTCAATGGAATATCCGCCTTCCAGTACCGCGATGTCCGGCTTCAAAAGCGCGGTCATCCGGGCGTAGCCCTGGGCGCAGAAATTCATGTTGGTGAGCGGATCGGTGAAGTGGTTATCCTGGCCGGCGGAGTTGACAATGAGTTCCGGTTTGAACTCGTCCAGAATAGGCAGCACCGCCTCCTGGATCACGTGGATGAATCCTTCCTGGGAGGTGTATGGCGGAAGCGGAATGTTCAGCGTGGTGCCGTACGCGTTGGGGCCGCCCGCCTCATCGGCCATTCCCGAGCCGGGGTACAGGGTTCTTCCGTCCTGGTGAATGGAGATGAAAAGGGTATCCCGGTCGTGCCAGTAAATGTCCTGTGTCCCGTCGCCATGATGGCAGTCCGTGTCGATGACGGCGACCCGGCGGATGCCGTATGCATGGCGCAGGTATTCGATCATGATGGCTTCGTTGTTGACGTTGCAGAACCCTCGGCCGCCGTGTGCCACGCGCATGGCGTGATGTCCGGGGGGGCGGACCAGGGCGAACCCCCGCTCGATGGATTGGTTCATCACGGCTTTGCCGATGGTTTTTGCTCCGCCGGCGCTGATGAAATGCGATTCGGTCATGATTTTCCTGGGGTCCGGCACGCAGAAATGAACCCGCTGGACATCGGCGATCTCCACCACCTCGGCCTTGAGTTCATGAATGCCGTCGATATCGAGGATCCCTTCTTCCAGGATCTGGTCCTGGGTATACAAAAGGCGCTCTTCCCGCTCCGGGTGCGTCGGACTGATGGCCCAGTCGAAGGCGGGAAAAAAGACGAGACCGGTCTGGTGTTTGGCGAAAAGCATATTGATCTCCGTAAGACAAACGGTTTGTATGTCGGCCTGTTTCGCTCCGGCCGGATCACCCGTTATGGATCATGCGGGTGACTTCCTGTAAGTCGTGTTTCAGTCCGGGGCGAACCTGCATCTTGATCCGGATGTTGCGGCCGATAAGCTGAAAGTTCCGGATCATGTTGAATTCCAGTTCCTCCAATACGTCGGTCTCCAGGTCGTCCGTTTCCGCTCCTTCCCGCAGGGCTTTTTTCATGAGCAGTTCATGGGCCATGGCACGGGCCTCGGCAACGGTGATGCGCGGGTTGACCGATTCGGAGAAGTCTTCTTCCGGAGCGATGGCCCGGCACCGGTAGGTGTCAACGAAGAGGGTGACTTCGCAGGTGGTGCGGGAAAGGGCGGTGCCGATGGCGTTGGCCACGTCCCACTGGGGGACCCGGGCAACATTGTAGTCCGAAATCTGGCGGAAGTGCTCTTCGAAATGCGGGGCGGGGCCGCCAAGAACCAGCAAATGTCCGGGTGTGATCTGGTGTCCCTCCAGGGCTTCGCGGACCGTGTAGACGGGCTTGGAGTTGATTTTTCTGACCATTTCATCCGCCTGCTCCAGAATCAGCCGGCAGGTCCGGTCAAAAATCTGCCGGGCGGCTTCTTCCGCGGATATGCCCATTTGGTCGGCGATCTGCTGTATTCCCTTCCGGGCGCTTTCCGCATCGCCGTCGTCCACCCGTCCTAAAACGAACAGCGCGTCCGTTGGCGTGGGATCCGATCCGCCGTAGGCCATGGCAGGCCCCTTGCGGTCCGGCCCTATGGTCAGCTCACCGTTTTGAATCCGGACGGCGCTGTCCCCGCCAAGCCCTACTGAACGGGTGTGCAGTGCCCGGATGTGCGTTTTGAATTGGTTGATCTCGATGCCGTGGGGGACCAGCACCGGCACCCGGTTGATGAGTACTGCCATGTCCGTGGTGGTCCCGCCGATATCCAGGACGATGGTTTCCGCCGGGTCTTCGGCAAAGGCTACCGATCCCATGACGCTTGCGGCCGGCCCGGAAAGAATCGATTGTCCGGGAAAGTCGATGGATGTGTTGAAATCCATAGTGCCGCCGTCGGCTTTGAGGATATAAATAGGGGCGGTGATCCCTTTTTCGGTCAAAGAGTTCCGGACCGCCTCGAAGAATTGCTTGTGGATCGGGTAGATGGCGGCATTCAGATATGTGGTGGCGATCCGCCGTGGAAAACTGAGGTTTCCCGAGATCCGGTGGCCCGGAAAGACCTTGCCGAATTCCGGTTCGATCAGCCGGCTGATCTTGATTTCATGCTCCGGGTTCCGCGTGGAGAATTTTCCCACCACGCCCACATGTTCGATCCCGCCGGCACGCATTTTTTCCGCGGCCTGCCTCACCTGATTTTCGTCCACGGCCTGGATTTCCCGGCCGCTGTGATCCATGGCGCCGCGAACGGGATAGTAATGATCCCCTGTGCTATAGTTGTCCGGGTGCAGCCCCGGTCCGGATGTGACGATCATGCCGACCGGACCAAGTCTTCCTTCCACGATGGCGTTGGTGGTCAGCGTCGTGCTCAGCACGGTATGATGAATCTGTCCGGGATCGACGTTTTCGGTGATCCGTTCGATCGCTGTTACAATGGTGGAAAAAAGATCCTTGGTGTCGGTGAGTACCTTGGATCTGTTTTCAAGTCCGTCCTGGCTCAGAAGAACTACGTCCGTGTGGGTGCCGCCTACATCGAGTCCGATAATCATAGTTCATACCTGGATTTGTAAAGAAGTGACCGGAAGCTGACAAGTACCTCTTGTTCTTTCTGCCGATTCTGCATGTGAACACTGACCTTTCCGCAGGAACAGGTTTCAAGTTTGAAAGGGGTGTCTACTATCTATGTGCTAACCGAAAAAGGCAATATTGTCAACATTGACGGCTTCGAAAAAAGGCCAATCTCGGCGCCCGGCGCAATCCCTCAGAATTTCACGTACGCAAAGTACGCTGCATTCTTCGTGATTGCGCGCGCCTTGATC
>SLPT01000401.1 GCA_007131845.1 Desulfobacteraceae bacterium
ATATCGAAGCAGCGTTCATCGACGAGGACTTCATCTATTTTCTCATGGAGAAGCTCATCTGCCGGATGTTTTCGGAAACAGGCGTTGCGCTTCCCCGGCCGTTTCCCAAAATTTCCCACGCGGACGCCATCGCCCGGACCGGCACGGACCGTCCCGATCTGCGCTTCGGCATGCAGTTCGTCCATGCCACGGATATTTTTTCCGATACCGCCTACACCATATTCCGGCAGATCATCCGGCGAGACGGACACATTCTCGGCATCAATGTCAAGGGACGCTCGGAAGCCTTAAGTAAAAACGTCCTCCAGAACGAATATGCCAAGCAGATCGTCCCCGGGTTCGGCGGAAAAGGCATGACCTGGATGCGGATGACCGACGGCAAGCTGGATTCCAACATCGTGCAGTTTTTCAGCCAGGCCGAGCAGGCGGCCGTCATCGACCGGTTTGGATGCGAAGACGGGGACGTGCTCATGATCATTGCCGATCCGTCCTACGAAGTTACCACCCAGGTATTGGGCCAGCTCCGCCTTCACGTGGCAAACCGCCTGGAACTGATTCCCGAAGACACGTGGGCGCCGGTATGGGTCACCGATTTCCCCCTGTTCGATCCCCTTGAAGACGGCGGCGTGACTTCCACGCACCACCCGTTTACGGCGCCAGACCGGACCGACTTCGACCCGTCTGACACGGCCGATCTGTTGAACCTCAAATCACGCGCATACGACATCGTCATCAACGGCGAGGAACTCGGCGGCGGCAGCATCCGCATCAATGACGCCCGCGTACAGGAAAACATCTTTGCCGCATTAGGTCTTTCCAGCAAAGAGGCGGCCGAAAAGTTCGGGTTTTTCCTGCGGGCCCTGGAATTCGGCGCACCGCCCCACGGCGGGATCGCGCTGGGCATCGACCGGATGGTGGCCATGGCCCTGGGCGTATCGTCCATACGGGATGTCATGGCATTTCCCAAAAACCGGAGCGCTTACTGCCCCCTGACCCGGGCCCCCGCTGCCGTGAGCCGGGAACAGATTGATGAGCTGGGACTGTTCAAGGCCGTGCAGTCCGAAAAGGATCTCAAGGCTTATGAACAAAGCACGGCCGATACCCTATCATGGGTTTCCCGGATCGGAATCAACAAGAGCGAGCGGCAGTCCGTGGAAAACGCCGTCAGCCGTGCGGAAGAAATCGCTAAAGCCGTGCTTTCCATATCATGCGAACATCCGCCGGCCTTTTCGGCCATCCGGCTGGAAAATCGCACCCGGACGGGGACTGCCCCGTCGGTTCACCCGGCTTCAGCCGGCGGAAAGCTTTTATCCAATGCGCCGGAGACCAGCGGGGATTTCTTCAAGGTCGCCGGCATCATTGATCAATAGGGGCGCAACAGGGGATCAATAGGGAAACAACAAGGAAGCAACAGGAAACAACAGAATCAAGGACGGTTTCTGAGATATGAACGACAAAACAGACAACCAGCTATGGTACGCAAACCCGGAATCACCGGAAGGAATCAATGCCGCGGATGAAATCGCGGCCATCCTGCGCCCCAACCTGTCGGTTGCCGGGTGGCCGGCCGAAGCGGGTTCAAAAGCCCTCGAAAACTACCGCCCCCCGGAAGACGCCACCGTGGTGGCGCATGCCAGAAAAGCGGGGGGGCACCTGATCGGCATGAGCCGCATGAGCGAACTGGGATTCGGCATCACCGGAGAAACCGCCCCCCGGCTTCTTTCCGAAAGCCGGTGCAACGTTTTTCTGGGAACCGACGGCATGGGCGAGGCCCGGCATACCGCAGCCCTGGCCGGGGCTTGGGGGTTCAAGCCAAGCTTTGGAATCGCTTCGACATTGGGGGTGATCCGCCTGTTTTCCTCCCTGGAAACCGTCGGCGTGGCAGCCGCCAGTCCGTCACGCCTAAAGGCGCTGGCCGCTGCCCTGTGCCAAAAGGATGAAGCCGATTTTTCCATGCGCCATGACGGCCTGCCGGACTTTTCCGCACCCGGCAAAGCGGCTTCCCCCGGTGAAGTCCGTATCGGCATTCTATCGGAGCAGATCAGCCTGCTCGATGAATCCGACAAAAACGCCTTTGAAAGCGCCGTGGCCGGTCTGGTGGAAAAAGGATTTCAGGTGGAGCCGGTTTCCTTTCCGGAATACGGGAACTTCCGGTTGGTCCACCACGCCATGGGCGCCGTGGAGGCCTTTTCGTCCGCCGGAAAATATGACGGGGTCCGCTACGGCCACCGGGCGGAAACGGCCGGCAACTGGAACGAAATGTACCTGGAATCCCGCCGGGAGGCATTCGGCGCCCTGATCAAAAGCTATCTGTTCCAGGGGGCCTGGTTTCAGTTCAAAAACTATCCGGCCTTTGAGCATGCCGCCCGCCTGCGGGCAAGGCTTATCGAACAGATCCGGGAACTGTTGGGCAGGGTCGATTTCATCGCATCACCGGTGCGCCGCGGAGACAGGGATGCTTCCGCCGCCGGGAGCGTGGACGACGTGTACGGCGCTTTCGCCCTGACGCTTCCGGCCAACGTGGCGGGCCTGCCGTCGCTTTGCGTACCGGGGATGGTTTCGCACGGCGATACCGACCTGGGACTCCAACTGACCGGCGGATACCTGAATGATGCGCAGCTTCTCGACTTTGCCGAAACGCACCTGGCAAACGCCTGAAAGTCGAAAGACTGCGAGGAGACGATCACCGAAAAACCCGACAGAAAAAAAGAAAGCGGAAACATCATGCCCTATGAAGCCGTCATCGGCCTGGAAATCCACGTTCAGCTCAACAGCCCCACCAAGCTTTTCTGCGACTGTGCAAACGCATTTACGGAAAAAGCCAATGTTCATATCTGCCCTACCTGCATCTGGCTTCCCGGAGCGGTGGTGCAACTGAGCGGGGATGCCCTGGAAAAAGCCGCGCTCACGTGCCTGGCTTTTGGATGCGACATCTCGGAAAGAAGCGCCTTTGACCAGAAGGTCTACTATTACCCGGACCTGCCCAAGGGATACCAGCTTTCCCAGCACCACCGGCCCCTGGCCACCGGCGGATGGGTGGATATCGCCGCCGAAGACGGAAGCGAGCGACGCATCCGCATCCACCACATCCACATGGAAGAAGACGTGGCCCGCCTGGTCCATGAAACCGAAGGAAGGCGCCGGATCGGGCTGGTAGACTTCAACCGGGCCGGCGCGCCGCTCGTGGAAATCGTCACCGAGCCGGACATCCGCAATGGCCATGACGCCATGGCTTTTCTGCGGGCGCTTAGAACACGCATACGCTACGCAAAAACCGCCGAGTGTTCTATGGAAAGCGGCACCATGCGGTGTGATGCCAACATCTCCATCCGGCCGGCCGGCAGCGATCGGTTTTTTTCCAAGGTGGAGGTCAAGAACATGAATTCCGTGCGGGCGGTCGGAAACGCGGTGACGTATGAAATCAGCCGCCAGCAGAAACTGATCGAAAGCGGCGAAGCAGTCGTCACCCACACCCGCCTGTGGGATCCGGACAAAAACGTCACGACTCCCATGCGGGACAAATTCGAAGGCCCCTGCATTCCCGATCCGGCGGTCGCGGAAATTCTGATGGATGAAAAACGAATCGAAGCACTCCGAAAGCAGCTGCCTGAAATGCCGTCCGCCAAAAAAGAGCGGTTTGTCCGGGACTACGGACTTGGCGGGGAAGAGGCTTCGCTCATGAGCGCGGAGCGGGACGTGGCCGACTACTTCGAGACGGTGGCGGAAAAAGGGGTCAACGCACGCTTTGCAGCCCAATGGATATCCGGCCGCCTTTTTCCGTTTCTTAAGGAAAAAAACCGGGAAATCGGAGAGGGTGCGATCACGGCAGACCAGGCAGCCGGGCTGCTCGGCCTGCTGGAAAACGAATCGGTCAATGCCAAGCAGGGCCGGGAAATCCTGGCGCTATTGATCGATTCCGGCAAATCCGCATCCGACATCGCCGATGAAAAGGGATACCGCCAGATCACAAGCAGAGACGAGCTTTCCGCGCTGCTCGATGCCGTCATGGCGGAAAACCCGGATGCGGTGGCCAACCTGCGTGCCGGAAAAAAACAGGCATCCGGCTTTATCATCGGACAGGCCATGCAGCAATCGGGCGGCAAGGCCAATCCGAAGATGCTCTCCGAACTGCTGGCGGAAAAAAGCAAACCCTGATCCACCATTCGGAGAGTCGCGCAAAACCGATTGAATTGTGTGTAAAAACGGATTAAGTTGGTAACACTTAGCAATAAAGATTGATGATCTCGTAAAAAGTCGCGATCCGACGGCTTTGTAAAAAGTTCAAAATCAAGGCTTGCGCGATTTCGAAGAATGCAGTGTACTTGGCGTACGTGAAATTCTGAGAAATCGCGCGTAACGCAGATATTGGACTTTTTACAAAGCCGTCAAGATTACTTTATCCTTTATTTAAAAGGAGTCGATCCGGATGACCAGCAA
>SLPT01000155.1 GCA_007131845.1 Desulfobacteraceae bacterium
CAGGCGATGAACGTTATGATGCGCCGTTGCATCTCCGTATGGGAGATATCTGCTGCCGATGCGATGTTGTGTTCCTGCTGGCTCATGGTTACATATCCTGGCTGCGCCGTATGGCCCGTATGATATTGGAAAATGCTGCACCCACCCCGAAAGCGAGGAATATCAACGTGAAAATGGGCGTGGTGTCAAAGTATCGATCCAGTGCCACCCCGATAAAAAGTCCGATGAATATGGAAAAGGCAACGGAAAGCCCGATGCTGCTGTAGTACGCCAATTCCCTGGCTGCTGATTTCGGCCTTTTTTTATCATTCTGCATCGGTTCGGCCCGTGTGTTTCCCTTCTGATACTTTCCGTCAATGTTTAAAGATTGATTCACTATCACAGGTAGATTTTCGGGTCAATATAAAAACGAACCAAAAACAATCCGGTATACACAGACGCCGAATTATAGTATCAATACACACTGATCATATGGTTTTTGTTCTCGGATTCAAGGAGGTACAGTCATGTTTACGCGCAAGGATCTTGAAGAAAAAGCAATGGAACTAGGATTCGCCGATATCGGCGTTTGCGACGCATCCCCGTTTGAAACCCACGCTGAGATACTCGAAGAACGAAAATCGTATTATGATTGGGTGTATAAGCTGGGGCTCGATCTTTCCGCCGGAACCGATCCGGCAACGATCCTTCCGGGGGCGCGCTCGATCATTGTCTTGCTTGGCCATTATTTCGATACGGGTTTTCCGCCGGAGATGGAAAACCACTTCGGCCGCTGCTACCTGGATGATGACCGGGTGACCAAGGATGGATTGAGCCGTAAAATCAAGGCCTTTCGGACATTTCTCGGGGAGGCGGGAATCCAGACCAAAGTGCCGTTTAATCTTCCCCACCGGGTTGCGGCCGCTCGCGCGGGATTGGGAACCTTCGGCAAGAACTGCCTGTTTTACGCCAACCGTGCCGTGGCCGGCGGATCCTGGACGCTCCCCATCGCCATCGTCGTAGATGCGGAATTCGAAACGGATCAACCGACCGTTGAGATCGGCTGCCCGGACTGGTGCCGTAATGCCTGTCTTGTCGCGTGTCCTACCGGAGCGCTCCGGGGCCCGCGCAAGATTGATCCGCGCCGGTGCATATCCTACCTGACCTATTTCGGGGAGGACATCACACCTGAAGAATTTCGGGAACCCATGGGGCTCTGGGTTTACGGATGCGATCATTGCCAGAACGTATGCCCCCGGAACCGTCCGTGGCTGGCTCGTTCCGGATCTTTACCGGTCAATGAAAAGGTGGCTGGCATGGCACCGTATTTTTCCCTGCCGGCGCTTTTGCATATGGATGTTCCTTATTTCGAGGCGCATATACAGCCGCACATGTTCTATATGCCGTCGACGGAGCTCTGGCGCTGGAAGATGAATGCGGCAAGAGCGATGGGAAATACGCTTGATCCTTCTTATATAGTCGACCTGGACAAGGCAATGAACGGTGAACCCGACGAGCGGGTTCGGAAAATGTGCGCCTGGGCGCTCGGGCGGATCGGCGGCAAACAGGCGAAAGATGCCCTGGAAAAGCAGATGCGTAAAAAGGATCCGGTCATGGATCACGAAGTGAAGCAGGCTTTAATACGTCTCGAAAGTATGGGATAGGTCTCGGGCCGCTTGAAAAAAATCGTGTCCGGCTCTATATTGATTTGTATACTGTCAGGATAAACAGTGGCTGAACGAAAGCCGTCTTTTTCGTCAATCTCTGCGTCCGGCTAAAATTTTAATCTTCATAATACGCTAAGTATCCCTGCGGTTAACATTTTCGCCGTCCCTGACCTTGACGAAAAATCCTGGTTTCCGTTCGGGCACTCAATACGCAGCTTCAGTCAACATCGTTTCTATGGAGGATCCATGCCGATCATCGCGCCGACCCAGGAACAACTAGACGATTTGCAGACCATTTCCAACGAGGGCCCCCTGGTCATGGTGAACCTTCTGCGGTTCAAGCCAAAAGGCGGAGAGGCCATGTATGAAAAATATTCTCAGCTGACCATGCCGATACTGAATAAAATCGGGGCTCAGGTGGTCTACTACGGATCGGATGGCATGACCTTTATCGGCGATGATCGCTGGGATGTGGTGCTGCTGGTTCAATACCCGTCCCGTTCCGCATTTTACAAGATGATATCGGATCCTGAATACGTGGAGGCGAGTCAGTTCCGGGCGGAGGCGCTGGAAGATTCCCGGTTGTATATTACCCGGCCCCAGTACGTCGCATGGGATAATCCCTGAGGGCTTTATGGGATGGCGGGCTTAATGAGATGGGTCTGCCGGTGTTTCAGCACGGTTGCCGGTGGCAGGGACCTTACGTGCAGGAATGGATCATTTCTCCACTATAATCAGCGGAAAACAACGGTTCCGCACGAGTCGTCCCCTGCGACTTCACCGATAGCGCTGGCATGAACCCCATTTTCAGCAAGTGCCGCAAGGCAGCCGGAAACCGTTTCAGACGGAATGGTACAGACAAGACCGCCCGAAGTCTGAGGGTCGAAGAAGATGTCGGCAAGGGTGTCGTTGATTTTCGGATCGACCGTTACCGATCCTGATAGATGCTTCCGGTTTGCATAGGCTCCGGCAGGGAAAAGGCCCATTTCACCAAAAGAGATCGCGGAGGCAATGATCGGAACGTTTTCGGCTTCGATGTGAAAGATTTTTTTTGCCCCGCGGGCCATTTCCAAAAGGTGCCCTGCCAGGCCGAACCCGGTGATATCCGTGCATGCCGTGGGTGAAAACGCCCGGATGGTTTCCGCAGCGGCACGGTTCAGCGTCGATGTAATCCGGATCAGTTCTTTTGTTGCCGCTTCATCGGCAATCTTTCCCTTGACAGCCGTGGCAAGAATCCCCGTGCCGATGGGTTTGGTGAGTATGATGCGGTCGCCCGTGCGGGCCCCTGCATTGGTCAGAAGGTGCTGCGGGTGGACGATGCCCGTAACGGACAGACCGTACTTGAACTCCGGGTCGTCCACGCTGTGTCCGCCGGCCAGAACAGCCCCGGACTCATGGATGATTTCCAGGCCGCCTTCGAGCGTTTCCCGTAAAACCGACTCCGGCAGATCCGATGCGGGAAAGCAGACGATGTTCATGGCTGTCAACGGCTGCCCCCCCATGGCGTAGATATCGCTCAATGCATTGGCTGCCGCAATCCTTCCGAAATGATACGCGCTGTCCACGATGGGTGTGAAAAAATCCAGCGTCTGGATCAGGGCTGTGTCTTCGTTTAAAAGATACACCCCGGCATCGTCGGAGCTTTCAATGCCCACAAGAAGACGCGGGTCGGCTCTTACGGGCAGGTTTGCCACCACGCGGTCCAGGACCCCCGGACCCAGTTTGGCGGCTCAGCCGGAGGCCCTGGTTTTTTCGGTCAAACGATAGTCATCGGACATGGTTTTGTTTTCCTGTTTTTAAAAAAAGACCCTGGAAGCCTCGAATACCGGGCCGTCCTTGCAGATGTGGCGGTATCCCTCCGGATGGTCTGCGGTCTTGACCGCACATCCCATGCATATACCCAGGCCGCACGCCATGACGGTCTCGATGGAAACCTCGCAGGGGATGCCATGCCTGGCGGCAAGGGCGTAAACGGCCTCGAGCATGCCGTGGGGTCCGCAGGCATAGATGATACCGGGCCGGTGTTCGGCCAGGTATGCTTCCAGCGGTGCGGTGACCAGTCCCTTTTCACCTGCGGAACCATCTTCCGTGGCGACCCGGACCGTCATCCCCAGGCGCGAAAAATCGTCAATGCACAGTATATCGGCGTCGCTCCGGCCGCCCAGAAAGACGGCTGTATGGTTCATGCGGATACCTGCCGCATTCAGGGATTCTGCGAGAAATACCAGCGGTGCGACCCCGATGCCGCCGGCTGCCAGAACAGGCGTTGCGTTTTCTGCCGGCAGCGAAAACCCATGGCCCAGGGGGCCCAGCAGGTCGATGGTTTCGGATGGTTTCATTTCCGCCAGTTGACCCGTGAAATTGCCCACGACCCGGTAGAGGATTTCCATGCCGGTTACGACGCCGTTTTCATGCAGCAGTCGGTGAATGGAAAACGGCCGGCGCAGAAGGGGGTCCATCCGCTCGCCGATTTTGAGCGTCGCGAACTGGCCGGGAACAGCAGCCCCGAATGCCTGGCTGCATGTCAGGGCGATTTTGTAATAGTCATCCTGCTGCGCCTGATTGTATAGAATTTCAGATCGGATCTGCGGCATGGTTTGCCCGCCTTTTTTTATTTGTAGAAACCGGCGTCGGTATCGAAAAGATTGATGCACTCGTAAAAAGTCGCGGCCTGACGGCTTTGTAAAAAGTCCAAGATCAAGGCTTGCGCAATTTCGAAGAATGCAGCGTACTTGGCGTACGTGAAATTCTGAGAAATTGCGCGTAA
>SLPT01000104.1 GCA_007131845.1 Desulfobacteraceae bacterium
ATTCGAAGCCGGACAAACCCACGATCCATACTGGAACGCGGCCCAGGCGGAGATGGTTGCCACCGGGAAGATGCACAACACCATGCGCATGTACTGGGGCAAGAAGATCATCGAGTGGACCAGAAATCCGAAAGAGGCCTTTGACATCATGCTGGCGCTCAATAACCGCTACGAGACCGACGGCCGGGATGCAAACGGATTTGCCGGGGTGGCGTGGTGTTTCGGGCTGCACGACCGGCCGTGGAAGGAGCGGGAAATCTTCGGCAAGGTCCGGTATATGAACGCCAACGGTTTGAAGCGGAAATACCGGATCGCCCAATACGTGCGGGCACAGCTCGGGGATGCCGCCGAAGGTCTGTTATGAGCCGGCCGGCCCGGAAGAAAAAAGATGAAAATTAACGGTTGACGGGGCGGTGGGGTTTTTATACAGTTTGAACAAAATTGACGACTTCGTAAAAAGTCCAATATCTGCGTTACGCGCAATTTCTCAGAATTTCACGTACGCCAAGTACGCTGTATTCTTCGAAATTGCGCAAGCCTTGATCTTGAACTTTTTACAAAGCCGTCGGATCGCAACTTTTTACGAGTGTATCAAAATTAGCGGTTTGTTTTTCCAGTTAACGGAACGCGGTGAAAATCCGCGGCGATCCCGTCGCTGTAACCGGAACGAAGAATCGATTGTCCGAATAAAGGACGGCCACTGCCGGATAACCGGCGGGAAGGCCCGATTGCTTCGATAGCCGGAAGCCAGAAGACGAGCTGAAAGAACAATTACCGGAATCCGATGGTAAAGGGTTCCGACGAAAGAATTATCTTTCGTCGGAACCCTTTTTTTTGTTTTTTTACATAGTGCCCGGACGAAAACCAGGATTTTTCGTCAAGGTCAAGGATGGTGAAAAAGACGGTTTCCGTTCAGGCGCTATCCAAAAGAAAGGAGTTTGACATGCAGACCCAGATCGAGGCGGCAGCAGGCGGAATCATTACCCGGGAGATGGAAGCGGTGGCAGCGGCGGAAGGCCTGGCCCCGGAGACCGTCAGAAAAGGAGTTGAAACGGGCGAGATCGTTATCCTGTGGCATCCCGGCCATCCGGAGAGCGTTCCCGTGGGCATCGGCAAAGGGCTTTCCACCAAGGTGAATGCGTCGATCGGTACCTCCTCGGATATCTGCGATATCGATGCGGAAGTGGAAAAGGCAAAAGTGGCCGAGGCCGAAGGGGCGGATACCCTCATGGAGCTGTCCGCAGGCGGGGATCTGGATGCCGTTCGCCGGGCCGTGCTTGGGGCAACGGGGCTGCCGGTGGGAAACGTTCCCCTGTACCAGGCGTTTGCCGAAGCCATCCGGCAATATCGGAATCCGGCAAAACTCGACCCGGAATACCTTTTCGATCTGATTGAAAAACAGCTTGCCGACGGCATCCGCTTCATGGCGATCCACTGCGGGATCAACCGGCATACCGTGGAG
This sequence comes from Desulfobacteraceae bacterium, assembly GCA_007131845.1. Classification (GTDB taxonomy): domain Bacteria; phylum Desulfobacterota; class Desulfobacteria; order Desulfobacterales; family Desulfosalsimonadaceae; genus B1SED10-16. The sequence goes on from SLPT01000104.1 coordinate 1,463, forward strand.
CGTCTGAGAAAGCAGCATTTTCGTTACGGCGGGCTGGCGTCAAAGGGCGGAACGTTCATGGTGGCGTGGATGGAGGAAAATCAGAAGGAAAACCCGCTATATGAACATTTCGACCGGGTGTGCGCCCTAATGAAAAAATATGATGCGGTGCTGTCTTTAGGCAACGGGATCCGGGCCGGGGCCATCCACGACAGCCACGACCGGGCCCAGATGGCCGAAATGGTGATCAACTGCGAGCTGGCCGAAATCGGCCGAGACGCGGGCTGCCAGATGATGGTGGAAGGCCCGGGCCATGTCCCCCTGGATGAAATTGCGGCCAATATCCTGTTGGAAAAGCGGATGTCCGGCAATGCCCCGTATTACGTGCTGGGGCCGATTCCCACGGACACGGGCGCCGGATACGACCATATCGCAGCGGCCATCGGCGCGGCGTCATCGGCCCGCCATGGGGCGGATTTGATCTGTTACATCACCCCGGCCGAGCATCTGGCCCTGCCCGATGCCAACGATGTTCGGGAAGGGGTGCGGGCCACCCGGCTGGCCGTGCGCATCGGCGATATCTCCAAGTATCCGGACCGGCGGGATGGGGAAAAGGCCGCGGCCATGGCACGGCGGGACATGGACTGGCAGAAACTGGAGAAATATCTCCTTTTCCCGGAAAAAGCGGCCAAAACGCGCGAGGAGCGGGCGCCGGCACAACAGGAAACCTGCACCATGTGCGGGGATTTTTGCGCCATGAAAAAGGGGATGGCCGTGTTCGGAGAAGATATCGGCAAAGACAAGAAGGCGGCCGGGATGTAGCTTGGCGGGCGTGCTAGGGCAGGGGCTCTCCGCTGTCGTCTTTTTTGCGGAAACGCTCGGGCATGATGAGGGGGTGCTTGTCCCCTCCTGCGCGGAATTGTTCGATGTGGCCGATCTGTTCGTCCAGGTCCGCGCATACGGTGCGGAAAAAACCGGGAGTCCCGGATCGGCGGGGATCGATGTGGTCGAGGAAATAGGAAAAGATCGACCCGGGCGCGGCCTGTACCAGGATGCCGAGGTTGTCCGCCAGGCGGCGCGCGGTTTGCTCGTAGCGGCTGATGTCCACGGTGCATGTCGCCACGTGTCTTGCGGTATCCCGAACGGCGCAGTAGGCTTCCGGATGCATGTCCGCCGCCTTTCCGGCGGCGGCAATGGCACTGTATCGTTTCCGGCGCAGATCATCCATGGACAGGTGGTTGTCCATCGCGTTGTTCCTCCCGCTTTTTCGGCTTATGGGGCTTGTAAAAGCCACGGCGGCTTTCGTTTTGCCGCCGTGGCTTTTTACACAATACGCCGTTTTTTGTAAGCCGTGCAAGCAGTTTATGCGTGCAGGAAACCTTTTTCCTGTAAAATAGCTACATCGCGGTTTCCGGGTGAAACACGTTGACCTCCTTGAGGTCGTCGCCCAGGTATTCCCGCTCGTTGGGGCCCAAAACGCCCAGGGACAGGCAGATCAGGGTCCACAAGTGGACAACGTTGTAGTGCCCGCCGTAGTGTTCGCTCAGCTCATGGATCTGCGCGTGACAGTTGTGGCACCCGGCGATGCAGTAAGTCGCGCCGGTCGCCTGGATCTGCTCGTCTTTCAGACGGCCGTAGGACAGCCGCTCGTCCTTGTACCCGGACTGCAGAAATCCGCCGCCGCCGCCGCAGCAGTAGTTGTTGGAACGGTTGGGTGTCATGTCGATGAAGTTTTCTTCCCCGACAACGGACTTGACGACATAGCGGAGGTCTTCGGCAATGGGATCGCCGTAGCTTTTGCGGACGATCTGGCAGGGATCCTGGACCGTGAACTTGATCTTGAGATCCTTGTTCCAGTCCGAATTGACCTTAAGGCGGCCTTCCCGGATCCATTTGGCATAGTATTCGTAGATGTTTTTGACTTCAAAGTTGTGGTCGATGTTGAATTTTTTCAGTCCGGCCCGGACTGCAAAGGTGATGTGCCCTCACTCGGTGTTGAGGTACGTTTTGCACCCCAGCTTGTGCGTCTGGTCCGTGGCCACCTGCACGAGGTGCTTCCAGGCATCATTATCCGCAAGAAACAGGCAGTAATTTTCTCCGGCCCATCCTTTGGAGCCGTAGGTCCAGTTGGCGCCGGCCAGGTGAAGGATTTTCCAGAGGGGGACCATCTCGTCGGGTTCGGTTACGGGTTCGCGGGAGTTCTGGTTCAAAAAGAACTCGGCCCCTTCCTTGTCGATGGGCGCTTCCATCTCCGCAAATTCCGGCTGGTTCTCCCGGTATTCTTCGAGCACGTCGTTGACCACGAACTCGAAGTCCTCCTCGGTGGTTCCCATGGCGCCGCCGGTGTCGTTTTTAAGCGCGAGATCGCAGGACCCCCGGATGCCTTTCGGTCGCTCCTCGCGCGGCCAGGATGCGCGTGTGTTGAAAATGAGCTGCGGGATATCGATCTGCATGGGGCAGACATAGATGCAGCGCTGGCACATGGTGCACATCCATGCCCAGGATGAATTTTTTACTTCTTCATCCATCCCAAGGGCGCACATGCGCAGGAATTTCCGGGGATCCATGTTTTCAAGGCCCGTTGCCGGGCAGCCGGATGAGCAGGCACCGCAGGTCAGGCACAGATCAAGGTTGCCGGCCGGCAGAATCTCCTTGATCTCGTCCAGAAACCGGCTTTTTTTCCTGCCGCCCAGCACAATGGTGCTCTCTGACATTTCCGTTCCTCCTGGTGAGTTTATATGGTATAGAGTATTATTAAATATGTTAAATTATAATATTTTTCTTTATTCCGGCATGAGATCGCTCCAGTGGCCGAGTATATGCCCAAAATATGGAAAAGGCACCGTGTTTGTCAAGATAATTCTCAAAACTGCCGCAAAACTGCCGGCTGTGTTCGGCCGCTAAATAGTCCAGTGCCAGCGCCTGCCCGCAATTTTCCTGAATTTCACGTACGCCGGGTACG
>SLPT01000372.1 GCA_007131845.1 Desulfobacteraceae bacterium
CCGGCAATGGACATCCGTGGCCCATTGGCAGCCGCATATTCCGTCGATACGGCCATGGGAGGAAGCAGTACAGAACTTGCCGGCGGTGCGCCGCACAGCATGATGCTTCATCCATCCGTGGTCTCCGGTGGGGCGGGGCGGTCGGCTTTCTGCCGGTTTTTACGACAATATATCGGGCGCGGAGGCGCTTCGCTTCATTTCAATATTATCGACCCGGTGATGCTTTTCGATGCGTTGGCCGATCCGGATGATTACGAGGATCTGCTGATATGGATTTCCGGACAGAAATGCCGGTTCGTCCGGGTGGGAAAGCGGCTTCAGGAGCGTGTCATTTCCGCCCGGGTTCATGAAGATCTCGGAAAGGACGTGGCGGAGAAGTCCGGGGAAGCGGAGGCCGGTTCATGATAATGTATGATATCAAGGCATTCGATGAAAGCGTCCTGGCAGCGTTTCAACCCGTTTTCAAGATCGGGCTGTTAGCTACCGTTACGCCCGAAGGCCTGCCGCATATCACCCTGACGTCTTCTCTCCGGGCGGCAACCCCGAAAAAACTGGTTTTCGGGGAGTTTTGCGGGGGAAAATCCAAGCGAAACCTTGAAAACAATCCGAAAGCCGCCTTCCTGGTACTCACCGGCGACAGGCGGATATACAGGGGGCATGCCGGGTGGTCCCACAGTCGTGCCGGGGGGCCGGAGTATGACGAGTATTGCGGTATGCCATTTTTTTCAGGCGAATCCTGTTTTTCCGTTTCCCGGGTGCATTATCTCGACCTGGTGGATGCAAGGGGGCCCGAGTTTTTCCCCGCCCGGAAGCGTTTTTTCACAGCCGTACTGAGCAGACCTTCGAAACAAAGAGAACGTGCATCGGCCGGAGATCCGGAAAAACAGGAGATTCTTTCCTGCATAGCAAGGCGGATCATGAATCGCCCGGACGCGATCGGGTTTATGGCGTTTGTAAAAAAGGACGGCTTCCCCGAGATAGTTCCGCTGCTTCAATGCCGGCCCTCGGGGGGGGACGGGCTCGTTTTGTTTCCTTTTTCATCCAGAGAAGAACCGGAAGAAGGGCAAACCGGAAAACGGGTGTCCGTATTATGCATTACAAAAGCAATGGAAAGCGTGCTCTTGGGAGGATTTTTCTCCGGATTCCGCCGACGGAAGCTCTTGAAATGCGGGTTGATGGAAATCGATACCATTTATAATTCGATGCCGCCGGCCTCCGGCCGGATATACCCGCCGGAACCTCTGGAAGGGGTCACGCATTGGGGCGATTTTCCGCTGGAATGACGGCTATGTAAAAAGCCATTGGGTTTGATTTGCTTTGCCAGAACGGCTTCAGGGTTTCAGTAAAGAGCGAACGCTCGTTATTTTAATGGTTGACACCCGCTCCGGAGTTGTGGCATTACTATATGTAAACATTATTAACCATCAGTTACATAGTTGACATACCCGGAATCGGTTTTTCAGGGGGCCATGATATGGAAACCAAGTACCTGCTTTTCTCGAAAGAGGATGGCGTCGCCTTTGTCACCATCCACCGCCCGGAAAAGGGAAACAGCCTTTCACCGGCCGTTTTGGATGAGATCGGACATCTTTTCGGATCGTTGGGCGACATGGAGGACGTGCGGGTCGTTGTGCTTACCGGCGGGGAAAAGCATTTTTCCGCCGGGTTCGACCTGGATGAAATCCGGAAGCTGGAAAAAGCGTCCAATGAAGCCTACACCGCTCTTTTTCACAGGGCTTATCGCGCCATATTGTTCTGTCCCCAGCCGGTTATCTGCGCCGTGGGCGGGCCTGCCATCGCCGGCGGATTCGACATTACCATGATGTGCGATATCCGGTATGCATCGGAGCGGGCGAAATTCGGACAGCGGGAGATCGCCCTTTCCCTGACCCCAATCATGGATCCCCTGTGGCGGATTATCGGCCTGGGCCGTGCAAAAGAAGTCGCCTTGACCGGCCGGATCTACGATGCCTGGGAAGCAGAGCGGATGGGATACGTGAGCCGGGTATTTCCCGAGGGAGAGCTTCTTTCTTCGGTTGGCAAAATTGCAAAGGATATGGCCGGTTTCGACTGTACATGTCTCGCGGAGACCAAGCAGCTCGGAAATCTCCTTCTGGACAAGGATCTCGACGGCGCCATGCGTATCCAGGAATGGCTTTTCCGCTCCTATATCGGATCACAGGACAATCACCACCGTATCGACCGGCTGCAGCAGGAACTGGCCGAAAGACGCAGAAAGTAAGCGGGTGTCTTGAAAATGGACAGAGATGCCGGGCTGCTAAGGGTCGGAGTCAAGTATTGCGGGGGCTGCAGGCCCGGATATGACCGGACGGCGCTTGCCGAAACGCTTGCCGAAAGACTTTCGGGCAGGGCGGTATTGACCGGACCGGGGGAAGAGGATGTCGATATGGTCCTTGCCCTGCAGGGCTGCGCCACGGCATGTGCCGATCTTGGCACTTTTGAGGGGCTTTTTGTGTATACCCTCACGGATCCTGTCCAGGCCGATGACTTTATAAAGATCGTCATGTCCCCGGGCGCTAATCCAAAGGCTTCTCCGGGTGCTTCTACTGAACCTTTCGCAATAGCGGATCCGGACAACGAAAAGCCGGCGCCGACCAAAGGCGTCCTTACGCGCGACGAGATCGCGTCGGCACTCGAAAAGTGGAACCGGGCCTGGGAGGAATATGATCTTCAGGGCGTGCTGGATCTGATGGGCGACAACGTTTTTTTCGAGAACTGGAACGGTGGCCGGGTGCGGGGCAAGGATGCACTCCGGAAAGCCTGGCAGGGATGGTTTGAAGGAAAGGACTTTCGTTTCATACCGGAAGATCTTTTTATCGATGAAGAAAAACAGAAAGTATTGTATCAGTGGACCTTGGAGTGGCCCTGCCCGGATCCTTCGCACGAAAACAAGACGGAAAAGCGCAAGGGCGTGGATGTCATGACGTTTCAAAACAGGTGCATTGCCGTCAAGCGGACCTACTCCCAGACCGCCCTTGAAATCGGCGGAGCCCGGTACAGCCTGAAGCTCACTTGATACGGGCGCCGGAATTCGTTGATCGTCCCGAGCGATCTTTTTTTGCCCCCGGCGAAATGAAATAAACAACCGAAGCCCTGCTGGATGCCGGATATTTCTATTGACTTGACATGGAAAACTTCGTTATGTTTTTAGGTAGACGGCTTTTATCGAAAACAATGTTTCTGCGGGTTAAATTTTGCTCGGAAATTTCAAAAAACAAGTGAAAATCTGTGATCGGCGAATCCTTACCGGTTGCGCTTTCAGTTTATCCCATATTCCCAGGTTCACCGAAGTTTACCCAAACACAAGGTGACAGCCTTTGTCGGCTTGCCTGCAGTCGGCCGGCAATGAGAAGCAAAGCCCCTGTTTGCCGGTCGGCATCCGGCGGGATTTTGCACGGCCGGTTCATGGAGTGCATGAAAATCGGCTGACTCGTACACAAAAAAGAACAACTTAGGGAGGGAACGCAATGAGAAGAGTAAGAAATGCTGCGCTCAGCATGTTCGCTGGACTGCTTGCACTGGTCTTTTTCACGGGCAGCGCCACGGCAGGAGAGATCGTAATCGGATTCACCGGGCCTCTGAGCGGGCCTGCCGCACAGTATGGACGGGATAACGTGGCGGGCCTTGAGATGGGCATCAAGGATATCAACAATGCCGGCGGAATCACGGTCAACGGTGAGCAGTACACTTTCAAGCTGCAGACCCTCGATGATCATATCGACCCGACGGCAGCGGTGAACAATGCCCGGCGGCTCCACGACAGATCCGGTGCCAAAGTGATCTTCAATCCCGTTTTCAATACGATCGCCCCCATGATGCAGATCAACGAAGAGCGGGGTGCCGAATTCCTGATGATGGCGTACACGAGCACCCCGGCGGTCGATGAGATCGACAACGACCTGGCCATCTCCATCCCGCCGCCATTTTCCGCCTATCTCCATGCCTTTTCCCAGCTTGGCTGGGACATGGGCTGGAGAAAGGGCGCCATGCTGGTGACACTTGGCGCCTACGGCGACGACTGGCGCGGTGCTTTCAAGGAACATTGGGAGAGCCTGGGCGGAGAGATTACCGCAGACCGTCCGGCCAACTACTATGCGGAAACCGATTTTTCATCTCAACTCGCCTCGATTCTGGCGACCAATCCCGATTTCATTCTCATCGGCGGTCCTTCGGATCCCACCGCGCTGGTCATCGAACAGGCCAGGGGTATGGGGTTTGACGGCGGCTTCATGCTGGTGGACCAGGCCAAGATGAACTACATCGAGATGGAAGCCTTCGGCGGCGACCGGTCCCTGCTCCACAACACCATCGGCGTTGCGCGGACGCTCGACATCGGGCCCCGGGATGTGATGGAAAGGTTTCACAATGCCTATAAGGAGC
>SLPT01000377.1 GCA_007131845.1 Desulfobacteraceae bacterium
AGTCGCCTTCCTCATGGCCGATCCATCCCCGGTTCGCCCTTCGCCTATCAGATTCCCCGATTCTGGTGTACCCGATTCAGGGCCATTTATTGCGTGCCGCTCCAAAGATTGCGTTTCACCCGAATTGCGGGAAAATGCGGTGACAATCCTGGCAAGCGCCGCATCGACACTTTCAGCCCTAAGGCCTGGCCGTTCAACGTCTTTCGATGCCAAACCCCGATGAGATCGATCAGCAAACGACTCACCGGAAGACACCTGAACACCCGGTATGCCGGCTTTCGTACTCCCGGCTGCCAATCCGGCAAGAATACGGCCAAGCCGCTCTGATACGTGTGAAAGATCCTCCGGCATCCCTGCAGCGCCCGGAATCAGCACCCCGGTATCAACTGCAGCAGCATCCCCGGCAGGTACCCCGTCAGCATGCATGGGAACGAACGATTCCAGCACCTGAAACAATTTCCCAAGATCCGAGGGGTCCACCCCGGCCTCCCGGCTGGTTGACATTATCTGATGCACGGCTTCCGGATCGTTATCCCTGCATACGAAAGCACCTTCGAGCAGCCTCGCGAACACTGCCCCTTCATCGGCATCGGTTTCGAACAGGCCGTCTTTTACTGAGCTATCATGCTCACCTGCGTGTTTAGTACCCCGAAGGCCCTTGCCGTTTGCGGGCACTCCGAAATCAGCTTCCAAAATAGCGGGAAATGAAAACATCATGCGCTTGTTTCCTGCGATGGGTGATCTGGTTATGGCGCCGGCCTGTTTATCTTCCCAGGCGGCCCAGGGCCGTGGAGTAGACCACGGCGATTTCTTCTTCCATGTTGTCGAGGATCTCGCCCGCGAACTTGTCGCGCATAACCGCGAGAATCGAAACGGCCAGCTCCTGGTCCATCTGCGAAAGGGTGACCGCGGCGGCTGCCGGGTCTCTTCTCTGGTATATCCTGCCAAGCCTTCGTACCATTTCGTTTTCCTCTTCGTCCTTTTCCGCCAGAAGCGCCTCGAACTCCGCCCGGGTCTCTTCCAGCCGGTCAAGCTTCTTATCGACTTCGACCTCCAGGATCTTTAGCGCTTCCTCACGCTTGCCGATTCTTTCCTCCTTCTCCCGGAACCGCTCCTGCTCCGCACGGAGATTGTCCAGAAGCCGGCGGGCCTCGACGCCGATATCCTCGCACTCAAAGATCACCCGCATCTCTTCGGCGTTCGCCTCCCTTTCGGTAACAAGGCTCACCCCGAAAACCATCAGCAAAACGATCAGCCACACGGCCGTTTTTTGTCTTTTCATTGTTGACTCACCCATAAAAAGTTTCTATCAGACGGCTTCATAAAAGGTTCAAGATCAAGGCTTGCGCGATTTTGAAGAATGCAGCGTACTTATCGTACGTGTATGTCTACAAGGCGTAAGCCGCAAATTCTGAAAAATCGCGCGTAACGCAGATATTGGACTTTTTTCGTAGTCGTCATTGTTTGCTTCCTCCAAAACGCAACACCCCTACCTCGTCGAGAAACCGGTCTTCGGCCTGTTTCTGCCGCTGTTTTTCCTCATTTTCCCGGTTGTCCCGGACGATTTCCAGGGCCCGCCTGTCCTGACGCGCCTTGATCAGCTTTTTCTCCTGCCGCCGGATCCTTGCGTCAACCTCGTTGATTTTCTTACCGATATCGACAATCTCCCGCTTCTTCCGGCGAATGCAGGCTTCGTAGAGGATCAGATCGGAAACCACGATATCCCGGCACTTGGCGGCGCCCATTTCATCGATGAGCCGGACAAGTTCCTTTTCCTCATTTTCCATTTCCACAACCAGGACGTCTTTCGACTTCCGGATCGACACCATTTCCCTATGGGCTTCATCTTCGGTTCTTTTCCGGTAATCAAGTACCGCATTAAGCGTAAATGGCTTCATTTTTTACCGTTTCCAAAAATCTTTTTCATTTGTGATAATGAATTTTCCAGGCCGGCCTTCTCGGAGAGGTCCTGGCGCAAAAATGCATTGATGTCGTCCATGTGCCGGATGGCCATGTCGAGATTCGGATTGGAGCCGTGCTTGTATGCACCGATGTTGATCAAATCTTCCTGGCGGGCGTACTCGGCCAGCAGGTTCCGGATCCGGCCGGCCGTTTCGGCGTGCTCCGCGTCCGCAAGGCGTCCCATGACGCGGCTTGCGGAATGCAGCACGTCGATGGCCGGAAAGTGGTTTTTGGCAGCGATTTCGCGGGAAAGAACGATATGGCCGTCCAGGATGGACCGGACGGCGTCGGCCACCGGCTCGTTCATATCGTCACCTTCCACGAGAACGGTAAAAAGCCCCGTGATGCTTCCCATTCCCGTAAAACTGCCGGCCCGCTCCAGAAGTTTGGGAAGCCTCGAAAACACCGAGGGCGTATATCCCCGGGTGGTGGGCGGCTCGCCCACGGCCAGTCCGATTTCGCGGATGGCCATGGCAAAACGCGTAACCGAATCCATAAGCAGCAGCACGTTTTTCCCCTGGGCGCAAAAATGCTCCGCAATGGCCATGGTGCTAAACGCCCCTCTCATGCGCATGAGGGGGGACTGGTCCGACGTGGCCGTTACCACCACGGACCGCGAAAGCCCCTCGGGCCCGAGATCGTCTTCGATGAATTCACGCACCTCCCGCCCCCGCTCGCCGATCAGTGCAATGACATTGACATCGGCCCGGGTATTTTTAGCCATCATGCCCAACAAAACGCTCTTGCCCACGCCGGAGCCGGCCATAATCCCCATCCGCTGGCCGGTGCCGCACGTGATAAGCCCGTTGATGCAGCGGACGCCCAAATCGAGGATTTCCCTGATCGGCTTTCGCTCCATGGGACCCGGCGGCAGGCTGTAGAGTTCGCGTTTTTCGTTGCAGTTCACCGGCCCGGCGCCGTCCGCGGGATCGCCCATGGCATCCACGACCCGCCCCAAAAGACCGTCGCCCACCGAAACCCGGGAGTTGACATCCAGAACCCGGATCAGGCTGCCGGCACCCATGCCGTGCATTTCGCCCAGCGGCATCAACAGGGATATGGCATCCCGAAAACCGACCACCTCGGCCAGGATCACGTGCCTTCCGTCCAGGGAGGCAATCTCGCAGAGCGAGCCCAGGGTTGCGCCGGGGCAGTATCCCTCGATCACAAGGCCCACGATCTTGGTCACCTTGCCGCGCACCCGCAGGGTACCGAGTGCGCCCAGGGAAGAAATGGCCGCATCAACCATCGCCGCCTCCTTCTTTCCGGTCTGCTTCCGCACCGTCTGCTCCACCACCCGCTCCAATGATTTCATAGCGCAGGTGTTCGTAAATCGTTTCGAGCTGGCTTTCGATGGTGGCATCGACGTCGCCCGCCCTGGATTCGGCCACGGCCCCGCCCCGGGAAACCGATTCATCCGGCGTGAAATGGATGTTTTGCAGCCCTTTCATGGACGCCAGAAAAAGCGGCTTGTTCTCCAGGACCGCCTCCATGTCCGCCGGATGAATCCGCACGTAGTAATCTTCCGAGGGAACCGCCGCCTCCAGCGCATGGGCGATGGTCTTTGCGATCACGTCCCGGTTTTCCCGCGCTTCCGTCCGGATCACCTGTCGGGCCACGGCCATGACGAGCCGGAGCATATCCTCCCGGCTCCTTTCAAGCACGGATGCCCGCAGGCTGCTTATCTCATCGAGGGCAGAGGCCAGAGACCGGGCGGCGGTTTGAAATTTTTTTTCCGCCTCCGCGCGGCCTTCCTTTTTCCCCTTTGCGTAGGCCTCCTCTTTTGCGGCCTTCAGGTCGATCTCCGGTACAGCATCCGGGGAGGCCGTCGTCTCCCTGGCACCCTGCCGTTTTGCCGGGGCCTGGTTTTTACGCCCTGGAGCAGGGGAACCTGGGGCTTCTTTTCCGGCTGCCCCGGCATCCGAAGCCTCCTTCTGGCCGATTCCGGCACCGGCAGCCGAACCCGGCCCGCTTTTTCCCACCGGCGCCCTGGCCACGAAAAACGAATCGTTTTTCCCGGAGATCGCTTCCAGGTCGTTGAATCCGACCGTTTTAACCGAAATATCGCTTCCCGCGGGGTATATGACAGGCAATGCTTGCTCCTCTATGGTTGATGAACCCGTAAAAAGTTGCGATCCGACTGCATAGGATGTGCTGACGAAGGAAGCGCATCGTTTAAACACCGCCGCAGCAAATCCCACGGGTGAATGACATTTATGATGCGCTTCCTTCGTCAGCACATCCTATGTTCGTGAAAAATGTCGCGTAACGCCGATGTTGGACTGTTTATCGTCGTTACAGTATTTATACCAGCGTTTCCTGGCCGCCCTTGGGCATGACCACCTGCCCTTCCTCTTCCAGGCGGAGCGCGATCTTGACAATGCTCTGCTGGGCCTTTTCCACATCCGAAAGACGGACCGGACCCAAAGCCTCGA
>SLPT01000276.1 GCA_007131845.1 Desulfobacteraceae bacterium
AAGTTGAACGAAGTAGAGGTGGTATGAAAATTGCTTGTTATGTGTGACAATTTTCGCCGCCCTTGACCTTGACGAAAAATTCGGGTTTTCATTTGGGCACTAAACAAAGTGCTTCAAGAAGACGATACGTTGAATGCACTCGTAAAAAATCGTCCTGAAGCTTAATATTTCAATATTCATCACGCAGGGAGAGATGTAAATGACGGCACAACATGCTGAAAAAACGGACAACCTGTCGGCATTGGCCGGGAAATACCTGACCTTCAATCTGGGGGAGGAGGGCTACGGCCTGGAGATTCTCAAGGTCCAGGAAATCATCGGCATTCAGACCATCACCAAAATACCCCGCACGCCCGCCTACGTAAAGGGCGTGATCAACCTGCGCGGCAAGGTGATCCCGGTGGTCGATCTTCGCCTGAAATTCGGTATGGAAGAGCGGGAATTCACCCGGGAGACCTGCATCATCGTGGTCCAGGTAACGCGCAACGATACGTCTCTGGTCATGGGCATCATCGTGGACGAGGTGTCGGAAGTGCTCGATATCTCGGGCGACCAGATCGAAGCGGCGCCCACGCTGGGCACGTCCGTGGACACCCATTTCATCATGGGAATGGCCAAGACCGAATCGGCGGTCAAGATACTATTGGATATCGACCGGGTGCTTTCCATGGAGGAAATCGCGGCCCTGAACAATGCCGGCTGATATGCACCCCTGTTTTCCCGGCCCTTGGAAAAGTTGCTGACCTATGGTGATTCAAGCGGATATCGGAGGCGCCGCGGACGTTGGGGATGCGTTCTATGAACCCGCATTCGTGGCGCGGCAGCCGGTGTTTGATAAAAAACTGAGAATATGGGGCTACGAGCTGCTCTTTCGTAACAGCCGCGATGTGAACAGTGCCGAGATCGCCGATTCCGCCACGGCCACGGCCTCCGTGATCATCGACGGCATCGCGCAGGCAAGGGAGGGGCTCCCGCACGACAAGTCGCTGCTGATCAACTTTCCCCGGGCGCTGTTACTCGATGATACCCCCCTTCTTTTGCCGGATACCTGCATCATCGAAATTCTCGAGGATGTCAAGCCGGATCCGGAGGTGCTGGAAAAGCTCGAAGTCATAAGAGAGGACCGTATGCTCGCGGTGGATGATTTCACCGGGCGCAAGGGGTATGAGCCAGGCTATGACAGGCTCCTCGAGATCTCGGATATTATCAAGATCGATGTCCTCGGCATGGAGGAAAAGCGGGTGCGCGAGGTGGCCGGGAGTCTTGCCCCTTTAAGGAAGAGCCTGCTGGCGGAGAAAGTCGAAACCCGGGAGATGTTCCACCAGACGTCCCGTCTGGGGTTTTCGCTGTTTCAGGGCTATTTTTTCAGCCGTCCCGAAATCGTCAAGGGCCGGAAACTTTCATCGAACCAGATCTCGAGGCTGCGCCTCATGCAGGAACTGGAGCAGCAGGAATTCGATCCCAATGCGCTGGCTGCGGTCATCGAGTCGGATGTGTCCCTTAGCTACCGGCTTTTGCTGTATATCAATTCGCCCGGCATCGGTCTGCTGGCCAAGGTTCGTTCGATCCGGCACGCTGTTTCGCTTTTGGGGGAAAAGCGGATCCGGCAGTGGCTTCGTATCCTGATCATGGTGGATCTGAATTCCACGGACCGCGGCATCGAAGTGCTCCGCATGAGTTCCATGCGGGGATACATGCTTCAACTCCTTGCGGAATCGTATCCATCTCCCATGGATCCCCATTCCATGTTCCTGACCGGCCTGTTTTCCGGGCTGGACGCCATCCTGAATCAGCCCATGGACCGGATCATGCATGACCTCCCTCTGGATGACCTGATCAAGAAAACCCTCATGGGCGAGGCCGGTGAGCCTGCCAGGTATCTTCAACTGGCCATGGCCCTGGAAAAGGGAGACTGGCAGGGGCTCTACCACCTTTCCACCGACCTGGGCCTTCAAACCGACATTCTTGCCGGTCTTCATATGAAAACCATGCGCTGGGGCGACGCCCTTCTCTCCGCATCCCTTTCCACCGATGAACAACCATAGCCTCCTGCCGGATTCAAATTCTATTTGAATGAGTCAAGAAAAAATTGAATTGTTCAAATACAATTTGAATCCGGATGCACTCCCAAAAAGTCCCGATCCGATGGCTTTGTAATAAAACCAGGATCAAGGCTTGCCCCATTTCAAGGAAGAATGGAGCGTACCGCCCTCATCTGCCCTTCAATGCAGTGTCCGGACCGCAATGCGTTTCGTAAATCATCCCGTTTCGGCGTTTTGTCTGATTGATATTCATAAAAACCTATCAGGTGGTTTTTTTGCCGTGGTGTCTCGAGACGTTTTTCGCGCATTTTTCCCATGGCATGCAATTTGCTTTCCTTAAGCCTTTAGCCGAAAAAAGGGGCGATGCTAATATAGAAAAAATCACGGTCCAGATTGGATGCGTGGCGCCGGATATTCCGGCAATTGAGCGGGGCACTTAAAAAATAATGGCAGAACCATCCGGAAACAAACGGAAAAATAACGGACTGGAAATCGAAAAAAACAATCCCGACGCCCTGGGCACGGAGGAGGAACAAAAGCGGCTCGTGGCTCAGGTTCACCGTGCACAGAAGCTGGAATCGATCGGCCGCCTGGCCGGGGGAATAGCACACGATTTCAATAATATGCTTTCCATTATCAACGGTTATGCGGAAATTGTCCTGGAGGAACTGGATCCCACGGAGGAGATGGCACACCGCGTGCAAGAAATACTCGATGCGGGCAGACGATCCGCCGGGCTTGTCCGGCAGCTTCTGGCTTTCGCCCGTCAGCAGCATGTTCAGCCGGTGCTGATGGACATCAACCGGACCGTTGATGCAACCACCCGCATGCTCCAGCGGCTGATTGGCGAGGACATCGACCTGGAATGGAGGCCCGGCAGCAATCTTATGCAAGTTGCGATTGATCCGGGTCAGGTGGACCAAATTCTTGCAAACCTGGCCGTCAACGCACGAGACGCCATTCGTGATGTCGGAAAAATGACTATTGAGACGGAAAATGTCGTGATTGACGATGACGACTGCCGGAATGAAGACTTCCGGCCCGGCCTCTATATCCGGCTTTCGGTGAGTGACAACGGGTGCGGTATCGACCCGGAAAGCCTGGGGCGGATTTTTGACCCGTTTTACACCACAAAACCGCGTGACCAGGGGACCGGGCTGGGGCTTTCGACGGTATATGGTATCGTCCGCCAGAATAACGGATGGATCACTGTGTACAGCGAGCCCGGCAGTGGGACGACCTTTCGGGTCTATCTGCCGGCCGTGCCCGGCCCGGAGGGTCATTTTGCCGATGAAAATGTACCAGAGCCGGTTCCCCGGGGCTCCGAGAAGCTTCTGGTGGTGGAAGACGATCCGCAACTGTTGGAATTGTTTAAAAAACGCCTGGAAAGTCTCGGTTACTCCGTGGTATCGGCTTCCTGTCCGGAAGCGGCCATTGAAGCGGCGGCACAACACGGCGGAAAATTCGACCTGCTCATCACGGACGTCATCATGCCGGGCATGAACGGGCGGGATCTTGCAAATCGGCTTTGCGGCCTGTATCCGGGATTCGAAACACTGTATATGTCCGGCTACACGGCGGACGCCATATCCCGGCACGGCATCCTTGAGCCCGGCGTCGCTTTCATCGGCAAGCCGTTTTCGACCATCGACATGGCCCGCAAGATCCGTGAAATATTGACGGCTTCGTAAAAAGTCAGATCTGCGTTACGCGCGATTTCTCAGAATTTGCGGCTTGCGCCTTGTAAACATACACGTACGCCAAGTACGCTGCATTCTTCGAAATCGCGCAAGCCTTGATCTTGAACTTTTTACAAAGCCGTCGGATCGCGACTTTTTACGAGTGCGTCAAATATCAATACAATTTGTTTTTTTATTTCATGACGGCTTCATACGTAGCCGGTATCAACGTTGAGAAAGGAAGGTCATGCTCAAGCGATTCAATCTGAGAACGAGAATGTTGGTTTCCATTTGCGGCGTGCTGCTGCTGACGTTTGCCGTGATTTTAAGCATCGTGGTGCCGCGATCCCGGGATATGGCCTGGGATGGTGCGACTGAGCGTGCGGAACAGACCGCCAATCACTATGCCAGCCACGTGCGTGCGGAACTGGAAGTTGCAATGAATGCCGCTCGCACGGCAGCGCAGGCTTTCGAGGGGATTAAAAGCGCAACCGACGCGCCGGATCGGGAGATGCTAAACGGCATTCTCCGGCAGATCCTGGATCGCAACCCGGATTTCATCGGGACGTGGACCTGCTGGGAGCCCGATGCCCTGGACGGACGGGACCGACAGTATGCGGGGACCCGGGGACACGACGATACGGGACGCTTCGTTCCGTACTTC
>SLPT01000214.1 GCA_007131845.1 Desulfobacteraceae bacterium
AGGCTTGCGCGATTTCGAAGAATGCAGCGTACCTGGCGTACGTGTATGTTTACAAGGCGTAAGCCGCAAATTCTGAGAAATCGCGCGTAACGCAGATATTGGACTTTTTACGAAGCCGTCATTGTTTGATTTCGATGCCCAGTTTTTGCAGGGTCTGATTCCGGGGAACGCCGTTTTCGTCATATCCCCGCGTCTTGTAATACTTTTTCAGCATGGGTTCCAGGGGGACGGTATCTCTCCGGTTATCGCAGATGCGTCCCTCATGGAGCAGACGGCGGGGAAGGGTGTCGTCTTTTTTCGAGATCCCTTCCCGGGTGTTCATGTACCGCTCCAGTACGTGAACCCGCTCGCCGGCCTCGTAGAACCGGCGCATGCCGAAATACGGGATGTATCGTTTTCCCACAATAGCGTGCCACAGCTCCGGCCACAGGCTTGCGTCCATGAGGTTGAGCGCCAGCAGGGAAAAATTCTGGTTGAGATGGCGGATGATGAAGGTCGGGGTGAAGCGTATCAGCGGCGGCTCCAGGAAAACGGCGAAGGCGGTGAACAGGCAGACATGCAGCGAATTGACCGCGGCGAAAATGTTTTCCATGAATTTCACCATGTAGGGTTTCCACCGGAGGGCTTTGGGATCGGTCATGCCCAGCATCGCCTCCAGTCCCACCATGTAGGCGGACAGATGGCATCCTCCGCGATTGGCCGTGGCATAGGAAAGCCCCTGGCCGAAGGCGCCCCGGGGGTCGTATCCCGGCAGTTCCATCCCCTTGACGTGAATGGCGAAATCCTCCCCGCCGTATTGTTTGGATGCCGTGCGGCTGCCGTCGGCCAGATCGGCGCCCAGCCCCCTTCGAAATGCAATGTCCGTAATCATCTCTCCGACGCCTTCGGCAGACCCGAAGCGCAGATCGCTTTCGATCAGCCCCTTTTCGGCGGCCTCCATGGCCCATGCGATGGTTCCGCCCGTGGAAATGGTGTCCATGCCGTATTCGGAGCAAAGCTCGTTATAGTCCGAGATGATCTCCGGGTCGAAGATATTCAGGTTGGATCCCAGAAGGGTCACGGTTTCATATTCCGGGATATGGCGTTTTTCCCCCCGGATGGTTCCCCGATGGCCGCACAGGATGGCGCAGGGCTTGCAGGAATCGTGGCGGGTGTCGAATTGTTCCGCCATGGTCTCGCCGGAGATTTTCACGGCCCGGCCGTGGCTGCCGCCCGTGAAGTTTCTGACCGGCAGGATGCCTGCGGCGTTGCTGATATTGATGTTGGCGTTGGTGCCGTAACTTCTGTAGGATCCCGCAGTGACGGCATTGTTGTTGATGTAGGCCAGAAAGCGCTTTTTGGCGCGGTCGAACCGTTTTTTGTCGGCCGGAAGGATTTTGTATTCCCGTCCTTTGGCCACGATTCCTTTGAGGTTCTTGGACCCCATCACCGCGCCGATGCCGCCCCTGCCAATAAACCGGTGGCCGGAGCGGATATTTGCATAGCGCACCGTATTTTCCCCGGCCTGACCGATGACCATGGCGCCGGAACCGTGCGCCAGCAGGATCTTTTCCGATTCCGCGGTTCCCTTGCCCCAGATCCCGCTTGCATCCCCGAATACGGCGCCGCCGGAATCGATTTGCAAAAAGACCGGCTCCGAGGCTTTCCCGTGGATGATCATCGCATCCCATCCGGATGTTTTAAGCGCCATGCCGAAAGGCCCGCCGCAGGATCCCGTCGCCATGACCCCGGTGAGCGGCGACTTGGTGATCGCCTCGAAGCGCCCGGAGCAGGGGGCCCCGGTTCCCATGAAAACCCCCATGGCCAAAACCAGGATGTTCTTTTCACCCAGCGGATCGATGCCCGGCTCCAGCCGGTCGTATAACAGCTTCAACCCCATTCCCTTGCCGCCCAGATACATCTCCCGGTCCCGGTCCGAAATGTCGGACACCCGGAAGCTTCGGGCCGTAAGGTCCACTTCCAGGACCTTATTGCTCGTGCCGATAATTTCCTTTTTCATGCCGGACCCTTTATTGTATTATGGAATCAGGTGTCATTATACAGAAAACGGCGTTGGGTGCAACCTCTTTTTAGTAAAGACGAAATAAGACGGGTTTGTAAAAAGTCCAATATCTGCGTTACGCGCGATTTCTCAGAATTTCACGTACGACAAGTAAGCTGCATTCTTCGAAATCGCGCAAGCCTTGATCTTGAACTTTTTACAAACCCGTCAGATCGCGACTTTTTACGAGTGCATCAAATAAGACAACTTCGTAAAAGAGAGTAGACTTTTTACAAATCCGTCGAAATCAAATTTCGGAAAAACGGGTCCGGCACCGGCAATGTTTACATCATTGGATCAATTGCATGGCGCTGCGGATGAAGGCGGGCAGATCGCCCGGGTGCCGGCTGGTGACCAGGTTGCCGTCGGTCACCACCTCTTCGTCCGAAAAGTCGGCACCTGCGTTTTTCATATCCACGGTGATCGATTTATAGCCGGTGGCTTTCCGCCCCCGAAGCGCATCCGCGGAGATCAGGAGTTGGGGGCCGTGGCAGATGGCGAAAACGGGCTTGCCGGCTTCCATGAAATGCCGTGCGAATTTCACCGGGGCTTCGTCGCCGCGCAGGATGTCCGGTGAGAAGCCTCCGGGGATCAGCAGGGCGTCGTAATCGTCGCCGGAGGCATCCGATACTGCCACGTCGATGACCACGGGTGTGTTTTCCTTCTTCCCGTTCACGGTTTTTCCGGCCTCGGTACCAACATGCACGATTTCGTGACCTGCTGCGGCAAAAGCCCTTGCAGGTTCGGTATATTCTGAATCCTCGAAGTAGTCCGTGATGATTACGGCGATACGGCTCATGGTGTTTCCTCCTTGTCGGTTCGGTTTAAGGTCTGTTACATTCGGCACCTGTTGCATAAAGTGCTTTGTCTCCTGGGTTGGAGGAAAAATATGCATTCATGCGGCGTCTGTCGAGTCTGGCCGGCAAAACGGCAATTTTGACGACTTTGAAAATGTCCGATGTCTGTCCCTGCGCAGCAGTTACGCCGCAGAATCAGCGCATTTTTAACCAGCCTGTTCGGCAGACCGGAATGTGCGAACCATTACATAGTGGCTGAACGAAAACCGTCTTTTTCGCCAATCTCTGCGTCCGGCTCAAATTTTAATCCTCAAAATACGACAAGTATTCATGCGGTTAAAATTTTCGCCGTCCTTGACCTTGACGAAAAATCCTGGTTTTCGTTCGGCCATTACATATCTTTTTCAGGCCGATCCCGGCTGTTGCACCGGGTTGTCCTTGGCTCAAAAATGCGATAGTATAACGTTAGACCGGATCAGACGCAGATGACCGATAACACCACGGACAGAGGGAAATCAATGAGCAGCAAAAACGAGGCATTCGAAGAAACCTATCAACATTACCTGTCGCGAATACGCGAGTTTTCTCTTGAATCGCTATCCGGCAGACTCGGTGCGGCATATAAAGACAAGCATCTTGAAATCCCCCTGTTGAACCGGAACTATCTCGTTTCCCACGACGAAATCGTCGATGCTTCCGGAAACAGGCCCTACCTGGATATTTGCGTCATTCTAAGCCGCTATATCCTTATGTGTCCCTCCACAGCGCCTGCTGATAGCGGCTGGGCGAACTTCCGTGACCTCAAGGACACTGCCCCTCTGGTCGGTTATTTTGCAAAGGATGTAGAGCAGGCCATCGGGCGATTCTTTTCCCGGAACGCGGATGACCTGAAACAGGCCGGCGCCTCACTGGGCGGGTATCCGCCTGATCTGGATGTCCGCTACGATATCAGCCTGTGCTTTGATGCGCTGCCGAAAGTGCCCATGCTGTTGCTTTTTAACGACGAAGACGGCGATTTTCCGGCAAAAACCCTGGTTTTATTCGATCGCGGTGCAGACCGGTACCTGGATGCCGAATGCATCGCCATGCTGGGCGGGCAGTTGTTTTATCACCTGAGAAACGGTTCGGTCCGAAGCAAAAAAGAAAATTCATCGTAGAGCAAATAGGACCGGATTCGCTCAGACAGTGAAGGGCGTCAATGGCGGGTCTTGGAACAAAGACAGGAGAAACTATGACAGACAGCGGTATAACGCACGGGCAGCGGGATGAACGGCTTGCTGCGGTGTTCCGGGACAAGCCGGAACTGGTCATCGATCTTCCCGAATGGATGCTGCCGGCCGACCGGGTAGATGCCTACCGGCGCATGGATGACCTGGCTGTCGTGGAAATCGCGGGGCGCGATTCCATTGCCGCGGCTGTGCGCGGGGTTGAAGAACACGGATTCGGTAATCTCCTGCCGGTGTACGCCTATACCGGTTCGGAGCACGGGCCGTGGGAGAGTATCCCCCAGGCCGTGGCGCGCTTGGCCGAACG
>SLPT01000036.1 GCA_007131845.1 Desulfobacteraceae bacterium
AAATAGAGTTGATCTGAATGCCGTCGCTGTGATTGGTATTGCCGGTCGGTTTCCCGGGGCGGACAACACAAGGCAATTCTGGGAAAACCTGTGTTCCGGAAAGGAATCCATCCGGTTTTTTTCCGATGACGAGCTGGATCCGGGCATTGAAGGGGAGCTAAAAAATGCCCCGAATTACATAAAAGCCAGGGGGGTGATGGCGGAGGCTGAAAGTTTCGATGCCGCATTTTTTGGGATTTCACCGCGGGAAGCGGCAATTATGGACCCGCAGCAGCGGGTTTTCCTCGAAACATCCTGGGAAGCCCTGGAAGACGCCGGGTATGCGCCCGAATCCTTTGAGGGACTCATTGGCGTTTTCGCCGGGTCGGGGTTTAACTCGTATTTTATCAACCATGTATTGGCTGATAAAAAGATATACAGGTCCGTGGGCGAGCATCAGGTCATGTTTGCCAACGCGCCGGACTACCTTTCAACCCGTGTTTCTTATAAACTCAATCTCAAGGGGCCCAGTATAAGTCTTTATACAGGGTGCTCCACCTCCCTGGTGGCCGTATCATGCGCATTTGACAGTCTTCAAAGTTTCCAGTGCGACATTGCCATAGCCGGGGGCGTGCATGTATACTGTCCCCAGAACAGCGGCTACCAGTACCTGCAGGGTGAAATTTATTCAAGCGACGGCCGCTGCAGGCCCTTTGATGCTGGCGCCACCGGCACGGTATTCAGCAACGGTTCGGGTGCCGTGGCGTTGAAGCTCCTTGAGGATGCACTCAAAGACAGGGATTCCATTTATGCGGTGATCAAGGGTAGTGCCCTGAACAATGACGGCGCCAATAAAATGAGCTTTGCCGCGCCAAGCATTGAAGGCCAGGCAGAGGCCATCGCAATGGCCATGGCCAACGCGGATGTTCACCCGGAAACCATTGCGTACGTCGAAGCTCACGGTACCGGTACGATTATCGGCGATCCTATCGAGATCGAGGCGCTGAACCTTGCCTTCCGATCCAAAACGCAAAAAAAGGGTTTTTGCGCCATTGGTTCCCTGAAGGGAAACGTCGGCCACCTGGATGCGGCAGCCGGCATCGCTGGGCTTATAAAAGTGTGCCTTGCCCTGAAGCACGGCGTTATTCCGCCGAGCATCAACTTTGAAAACCCAAACCCGGAAATCGATTTTGATAACAGCCCCTTTTATGTCAATACGAATCTGAAGCGCTGGCCCAAAGGAAATGGCCCTAGAAGAGCAGGCCTTTCATCCTTAGGGGTTGGCGGCACCAATTCGCATGTCATCCTGGAAGAAGCCCCTGAAAACAACAAATCCGGACCATCCCGCCCGATGCAGCTTCTGCCGGTTTCCGCCAGAACACAAACGGCGTTGACGGCTCTGACTGAAAACCTCCGCAGGCATATTCAGGAAAGTCCCTCGGACACCCTTGCCGATATTGCCTACACTCTGAAAACCGGGAGAAAAGCGTTTGCTTGCAGGCGGTTCGTTGTATGCGAAAACCCGGATGATGCCGTGCAGGCGCTTGAAAAACCGCCTCAGCAGCCGTGGACAGGCAGGAATGTTTCGGCCGCCCCCGAGCTGGTGTTCATGTTTCCGGGGCAAGGGGCGCAATATGTCAATATGGGATTGTCCTTTTACCGGCACGAAGCGGTTTTCCGCCGGGAAGTAAACCGGTGTGCCGAAGTTTTGAAGGACCACCTTGCACTGGATATCAGAGAAATATTGTATCCGGAGCCCTCAGACGAAAAAGAAGCCCAATCCCGCCTCCGGCAAACCGGCATTCAACAGCCGGCGCTTTTTACAATAGAGTATGCATTGGCAAGGTTATGGGAGAGTTGGGGGGTCGGTCCTTCTGCCATGATCGGCCATAGTATTGGAGAATATGTTGCGGCGTGCCTGGCCGGCGTCTTTACCCTGGAAGGCGCATTGATGCTCGTAGCGGTCCGGGGCCGCATGATGCAGGATTTGCCGGGCGGTTCCATGCTTACCGTGCGCCTGCCGGCTGAAGAAGTGGCTTCCCGACTGGATGACAACCTGTCCCTTGCGGCTGTGAATTCACCGTCGCTGTGCGTGGTCTCGGGAATGTCAGACGCGGTGGAAGCCCTGCAAAAAGACTTAGAAAATGAGGGGGTGGCATGCCGTCTGCTTCATACCTCCCATGCGTTTCATTCTCCCATGATGGATGAAATCGTCGGGCCTTTTACGGAAAAGGTCCGGACAGTTTGGCTTTCGGAGCCGGCGATTCCGTTTGTTTCAACCGCAACCGGCACATGGATCCGCCCGGAAGAAGCGGCAGACCCGGCATATTGGGGGCGGCAGCTCCGCCTCCCGGTCCGGTTTGCCAAAGGAATATCGACTTTGTGGGAGGAAAAGCCAGAACGCATACTGCTGGAAGTCGGCCCCCGTGCAACTTCCGTCACCATGGCCCGGCAACAGGCCAAAGACCCGAAAAAACAAACAGCCATTGCATCCATGGGAGATTCGGCCGACGACAACGGGGAGTGGCGTGCCGTTCTGAATGCGCTTGGGCATTTATGGGTGTGCGGGACGCCCGTAAACTGGGCGGCATTTTATGAGGCAGAGCATCGCTGTCGTCTTCCGCTTCCGTCCTATCCTTTTGAAAGAACCCGTTACTGGGTGGAAAAGATCAGCCATGAGGAACGCCCTTTTGACGGAAAAGAGGCGGCACATGCGGAAAACACGCGCCAGGCGGCACCAGACCCGCAGCATGCGGCGCGTATTACGCCGGACCCCAAAAATAAAACCCTTTCAGCCCTCAATAATCCTGAACGTCAAGTTGCGGCCATCTGGAAGGATCTGCTTGGTGTTAAGGAAGTGGCGCGGGATGATAACTTTTTTGATTTGGGGGGGGACTCCCTGCTAGCAGCCCGGTTGCTTGCTCAGATTGAGAAGAAATTCAATAAAAAGATACCGCCCGAGTTCCTCTATGAAGCACCGACCCTTGAAAAACTAGCCGGATTTCTGTCCGGCGCCGATTCGGTTTCCCGGATTAAAGACAGTGAAACCTCAGGATCTTATACAATTATTATTGCCGGTCCTTCACAGTACAAACAGGAGATACTTGAACTGTGGAAGAAAAACTTCAGCAATTTAACGGTAAAGCGATTTCCCTGGCTGTACGAGGAAAACCCCGCCGGCCCGCCGGCCTGTTTGTTTGTAAAAGATACGAAACAAAACGAGATTGTAGGGGTTCAGGCATTGTTTCCCAGGCGGATATATGTCAGGGGAAAACCGTATAGGGCGGCACTGGGGGGAGATCTGGTCGTCAATAAAGAGCACCGCGTTCTGGCCCCTGCTTTGTTGCTGCAAAGAGCCGTGTTCGATCATTGCAATGGGGATGCGTTTGATTTTTTCTATGGATTTCCCAACGACAAATCCCAATCCATCAACCAGATCCTTGGATTGCAGATGTTTGACCTGGTCAGGATGACAAAACCCCTGAAATCATATTATTACCTTAAGAGGTATCTTGGCGGGGAGAAACTATCCAGGGTATTGTCCATACCGGTCGATAGAATAAGAAGTCTCTTAAGAGATGCACCCCTGAAAAAGCGAAATGGTTTTACCGCCGAAATCCTTTCTTCTTTTGACGATAAAGCGGATGCGCTTTGGGAAAAGGCAATGGCCAGCTACCCGATAATCGGTGAAAGAAGCAGTGTGTACCTGAACTGGCGGTATTTTGGTTCGCCTCACTACGATCACCGTGTATTTGCGCTTTTCGATAGTTTCGGAAGGGATATGGCGGGATACATTGTATTTCACACGATTGAAAAAAAGACCAATGTTGACGATATGCTTTGCGTTGATATGAACGGGACCTTTGATGTTTTGATGGCTGAATTTATCAGGTTTCAGCGAAAAGAAAATATTGATTCTGTATCGGTCAGCTATTCAGGCAATTCTTTATTGGTAAAAAAACTCAGGCAACTTGGTTTTTCGATCCGGGACAAGTCAAACAAAATCACGGTTTACGCGCCATCCAAAGCGGATATATCCGTGTTCCTAAAAGAAAAGGAAAATTGGCATCTGATGCCCGGGGATAATGATATATGAACGGTCTGTCAATTACACCCTGTTGGGTAACGATCTCCTCGTTCTCATTCGATGTGGGCGGAAATTCGTTTTTTGGGGATGGGCAATTTTATATTCAACCAGCCTGCTGGGAGGCCTGGGTAGTTTTGTTGAATCTGGTGCCGAGGCAGTTTTTTGCAAAAGATAAGGGATTTTTTGTCGTTGTCGTACATGTTGAAGCCGGCCTGCGACGCTTTGACCGTGATATGGCCGAAGAAGTGAACCGGGTGCTGACGGATGCAAT
>SLPT01000311.1 GCA_007131845.1 Desulfobacteraceae bacterium
AAGTCCGGGAGATCCAGCGTGAAGCCCAGTTCTACTGGGATTTTATCTGGGTTGAAAACTCCAATGGCTTCCACAACTGGCAGGAAGCGCACCGGGTCCTGGACAACGCGGACAATCTGATCCAGGAAGGGATGCAGATCGTGAACTGATGGGTTATCATCTGTGTCAATCTGTGTAATCCGTGGGCCGTTCTTTTCACTCGCCTGTTTTTTTAGCCCACGGATCACGCAGATTAACACGGATCAAACCGGCTTCCATGAGAGCCGTCAAATCAGCGGATCTCATACTTCACCAGCCGCCCGTCAAGTCCTCCCGACTTGAGGGGTTTCTTCCAGGCCGGCTTCAGGCTGATACGGGCGATGTATTGGGGATCGCCGAAATAGATATAGGCGGTCGATCCTTTGCACCGGGTCCGCAGGAACTCCCCAAGCTCCCGGTAAAAACCGTCCATATCCATATTCCCGCCCAGCCGTATGCCGTATGGCGGGTTCGTCACGATCATTTTTCCGGAAAGCTCCGGCAGATTCCTGAAATCGGCGCACCCGATGTCGACCCGGCTGCCATGGTGGATCCCCATCAGATTGGCTCGGGCCGCACGAACCGCCTTTTCCGATATATCGCTGCCCCCGATCAGCCCCGGCGGCAGCTCCCGGATTTTGGCATCCGTTTCAGCCTTGACCTTCTTCCAGATTTCGGAATCGAAATCCGGCATCAATTCGAAGCCGAAGCGCTTTCTGAATATCCCCGCGGGAATCCGGCAATAACGCATCAATGCCTCGCAAAGAAGCGTTCCCGAGCCGCACATGGGATCATAGAGCGGGGTTTTGCCGTTCCATCCGGTCATCATCAAAATGCCTGCGGCAGCGGTCTCCTGGATGGGCGCAGGCACTGATTCCTCCCGATACCCCCGCCGGTGCAGCGCGCCGCCGGATATATCCAAAGAGAGCGTCACCACATTTTTGGCAATGTGGAGGTTGATATCGATATCCGGATCCTCCGGTACAACGTTCGGCCGCTTGCCCGCATGCTCCAGGAAATGATCGACGATGCCGTCTTTTACGCGAAGGGCTGCAAATTTGGAATGCCTGATCCGGCTTTGCACCACGTTGGCAAACACGGCGAAGGTATGATCGGGATCGAAAAGACCGGCCCAGTCGACCTCCCTGGCCTGCTTATACAGGGCGTCCGTGTTGAAGCACTCGAAGGTCGCCAGGGGCGCAAGCACCCTGGAGACAAGCCGGGAGGTGTAGTTGACCCGATAGAGTACGTCTTTGGGCGCAGTGAAATAGATGCCCCTGAAAGAGGCTGATATGTCCGTAGCCCCGGCCTGCCGGATCTCCTGTATGGCCGCATCCTTCAGGCTGTCCGATACCTGAGCGAAAAACCGGTACTTTTTCTGGTAGAGATATTTCTGAGGCGCGGGCTGTTTATCCCTCTCCGCCTTTTTGCGCAATATAGCCACGTTTTCGATTAACCCTTTTCTTAACGGCTTTTTACAAGTGTATCTTTCGTAAATTCAATTGGAATCCGGACCGTCCAGGGCGCCCCTGACCTTCTGGGCCATCTCGCGCAGGTGATACGGCTTTCCGATAAAGGAGACGGCCCCGGCGGAAATCGCCTGCCGGGCATGCTGGTCCGTGGCATATCCGCTTGCTATCAACACCTTGATTTCCGGATGGATGGCAAGAAGCTCCTGCAGGCATTTATAGCCGCCCATTCCGGGCATGTTGAGATCAAGAATCACCAGTTCGATGGCTCCCGGATTGTCCTGAAACACCTCGATAGCATGCTCTCCGCTTTCTGCCTCGAAAACCCGGTATCCGTAATGACCGAGCATTTCTCCGGCCATTTCCCGAACTGTCGGCTCGTCATCGACCACCAGGATGCATTCATTTCCGTCGGTAGCGGGCGCCTTCTCCGGTTTTTTCTTTTCGGCGCCGGCTTCCGGGGTTTTGCAGGTGGCCGGCAGGTACATGCGGAAAACGGTTCCCTGCCCGGACTCGGAGTAGCACTGGATCCGCCCGCCGTGTCCCTTCACGATGCCGTAGACCGATGCGAGCCCCAGTCCGGTTCCTTTTCCCGCCTCCTTGGTGGTGTAAAAGGGGTCGAAGATATGCTTCAGCGTTTCGGAATCCATTCCGGCGCCGGTATCGGACACCGTCATGAGGACGTATTGGCCCGGGGTCGCCTCAAGATGCCTGCGGCAGTAATCTTCATCGAGCACCACGTTTTTCGTCCCGATGGTCAGCCGGCCGCCATCCGGCATGGCATCGGCCGCGTTGCAGGCGAGGTTGAGCAGTATCTGCTCCATATGCATCGGGTCGGCCTTTACAGACCACAAACCGCTTTCCAGCTCGAGACGGATATCGATCATTTTCGGCAGGGTCTGTTCCAGAAGTTTTCTCACCGACCGGATTTCCTCGTTCAGACTGATCGGACGGTGCTCTCCTTCCACTTTCCGGCTGAAAGTGAGCAGCTGCTGGATCAGACCGGACGCCCGCTCCCCGGCCTTCTCAAGGTGAATCAACCTTTCATAATCCGGATCCCCCGGCTTTTTGTTCATCAGCAGAATCTGGGCATACCCGTTGATGGCCTGCAGGATATTGTTGAAATCATGGGCAATGCCGCCGGCCAGGGTACCCACGGCCTCCATTTTGTGGGCATGCATCAACTGCGCCTCGAGCCTTGCCTTCTCCTCTTCCGCCTGCTTCCGGTCGGTGATGTCCCGCACCAGGCCCCTGAACCCCGCCGGCTCACCGGATCGGTTTCTGATGAGAGCCGCCGAAACCTCCACGTGACGCCGTTCCCCGTCCGGCCGGTAGAATCCCAGGTCGACGGACCGGGCCGGTCTGTCGTTTTCATAGACGTCACGAAATATTCTGTACAGCCGGCGTGCATCTTCTTCGCTGGTATATTCCCTGTAATTGAGTCCGTGGAGATCCCGTGCGGGGCGTTCGACAATCCGGCAGATGGATTCGTTGAAGAAGGTAAGGCTGCCGGAAAGATCAATCTCGTAATACCCCTCCTCGATATTGTTGATAATGGTCCGGTATTTTTGTTCACTTTCCCAGAGCTCCTCGCGCCGCTGCCTATCCATGGTGATATCGGCGGCGATGAGCATCCCGGCGGTTTTTCCATCGAACGTACAGGTGGTGCCGTTAAGACTGATCCACCGGGTATGGCCGTTTTTGGTCCGGATTTTCAGATCGTAGGAAGGCGTCACATCCTCTCCGGCCTCACGCCGGACCCCCCGGTCCCGAACGATCTCCCGGTGTTCGGGATGCACGATCTCCCAGAATTTCATCCTGAACAACTCTTCGGCGGAATAGCCGGTAATATTTTGGCCCGCCGGATTCACATACACCCAGTATTCATTCCGGTAAATCAGGATCCCGTAGGGGCACGCCTCGGCAAGGGACCGGAATTTTTCTTCACTTTCCCGGAGCCTCTCGACGATCGCCAGGGTATCCTCCGTCCTGTCGGCGTCGTTCTCATTTCCCGAAAAATGTTCATCTCCGCCGTTTCCAGCGGGCGGAGTCGCTTTGCTAGCTTCCTTGCGAGACTTCATTGTTATATCACCGTCATGCAATGACCGGATTGGATATTGCTTTTTCGCCTGCAAGGGCCATCATGCAGGCTGAACTGAATTCAAAAGGGATATATGCTAAACTACCTGGATAACTTTTATAAAAGCTGGAATATAGTGCATCAACAAACCAAAAATGTCAAATTGTCAAAAATCTTTCTTTGCCAGATCTGCAAACAGAAGTTTTGCGGTATAGATGCCGGCGGCGATTCCCGGAGAGTTTGCGGCAGCCGACACGTTATAAAGATTTTCAGGACGTCTTTTTTCCCGGATCCCGCCCTTCAGGATTTCATCCACGCTGAACCGGCGGCCATAGGCGCCGGCACGCTCGGCCAGAATCTGGGCTTCCGTGTCCACGGCCGAAACGATTTCCGAAAAGGCGATGCGGCCGGAAATACCGGGAAAAACATTCCGGTCCAGAATATCGATTATCTGTTTTGAAAGCTGCATTTTGAATGCTAAAAACGCATCCGGCCCCTGTCTGCAGATGGCCACCTCCTGCGAATAGCTGCCGGGGAAGAAGACCACCAGTGAATCATCAGCGGTTCCCGGCTCCCCGCCGAAACCGTTGGCAGTGGAAGAATTGATAAACAGCATGCGAGGCGGGCGGGTGACGTCCGGAACGTGGTATTCGACCTCGACGCCGTCCTGCCACCAGTA
Source organism: Desulfobacteraceae bacterium (assembly GCA_007131845.1). Taxonomy (GTDB): domain Bacteria; phylum Desulfobacterota; class Desulfobacteria; order Desulfobacterales; family Desulfosalsimonadaceae; genus B1SED10-16. The sequence continues at coordinate 4,247 of SLPT01000311.1, forward strand.
ATTTCTGCCTCTCATTTCCCGGACAGACGGCAGGCCGCCGGCGATGCCGATGCAGCAGGCCCCAACCGCGTGGGATGGCGCGTAGTCGAA
>SLPT01000331.1 GCA_007131845.1 Desulfobacteraceae bacterium
GATCTTTTACCGCAATTCGATCTGCTCCGGGGTGATTCCCCAGATTTCAGCCATCATGGGGCCGACCGCGGGCGGTGCGGTATATTCCCCGGCCATGACCGACTGGGTTTTCATGGTGAAAAAGACCAGCCACATGTTCATCACCGGCCCCCAGGTCATCAAGTCGGTAACCGGCGAGGATATCAGCTTCGAGGACCTGGGCGGTGCCATGACCCACAACGAAAAGAGCGGGGTCGCCCATTTTGCATGCGAATCCGACCAGCACGCCATCGAGCGGATCCGGAATTTGCTGTCCTTTATTCCGCCCAACAACATCGAAGACCCGCCCATCATCGACACAGGCGACGATCCGGCCCGGATCGAAGCCTCCCTGGACACGCTCGTTCCGGTGGATGTCAACCAATCCTACGACATGAAGGAAATCATTCATGCCATTGTTGACAACGGCGAATTCTTCGAACCCCACGAACACTACGCGAAAAACATCATCGTGGGCTTTGCCCGGTTAAACGGCCGGTCCATCGGCATTATCGCCAACCAGCCCAAGTTTCTGGCCGGCTGTCTTGATATCGACGCATCCGATAAGGCAACCCGCTTCATCCGCTTCTGCGATGCCTTCAACATCCCGATTCTCACTTTTGCCGACGTGCCTGGGTATCTGCCGGGAAGCGAACAGGAATGGGGGGGAATCATCCGCCACGGGGCCAAGCTGCTCTGGTGCTACTCCGAGGCCACCGTGCCAAAACTCCTCGTGATCGTGCGAAAAGACTACGGCGGCGCATACATCGCCATGTCTTCCAAGCATCTCGGAGCCGATATGGCGTTTGCCTGGCCCACCGCCGAAATCGCGGTCATGGGCGCAGAAGGTGCAGCCAATATTATCCACCGCAGGGAAATCAAGGAGGCCGACGATTCAACGGCCAAACGAAAGGAAAAGATCGAAGAGTACCGGAAGGTTTTTTCCAATCCCTACATTGCTGCCAACCGCGGCTACATCGACGACATCATCGTTCCCAGCGAAACCCGGCCGCGGCTCATCGAGGCCCTGGAGATACTGGCCGGCAAGCGTCAGACGCTGCCGCCCAAGAAACACGGCAACATCCCGGCATAAACCGCAGCACAAGGAGTCTGCCTGACATGGGTATGGACAAGAAGAAAAAGGCGGCACTCGCCGCCGTGATGCAGTATCTGGAAACGGAAAGACAGCAGTTGGCAGCGACAGGAAGTCCCTCCCGGGTCGTGGCGATACCCGACCGGTCGGCCCTGTTCATGCCGATACCTTACAGCCTTTCTGGCCGCAACGGGGCCATGCAGGTCCGGACCCTGATGCAATACAGGGCCCTGAGGGGGTAGGGGCTACAGTCTGCCCCGAGCTTTGCGCTGTCTGCCGACACCGCAGCGGCGGCCCGGAAATACTGGTAAAGATGCAAATCCCGGATACGTTTACGGATCATATACAACCACGATTACCTGTTTGAGGGGAGTTGAAACGATGACGGACCATTTTCAAGTCAAGATGACCGAAATAAATTACGAGAAGGATCGTCCGAAGGCAAAAAATCCGGTGAAAGTCCAGGATCTGACTCTTCGCGACGGCCACCAGTCGCTTTTTGCAACAAGGGGACGGACCGAGGACATGATCCCTGTTGCTGAAATGATGGACAATATCGGCTTCTGGGCCGTTGAGGTCTGGGGCGGTGCAACCTTTGACACCACGCACCGCTTTCTGAACGAAGATCCGTGGGAACGGCTCCGCACCATGAAGCGGTACTTCAAAAAGACACCGGTTTCCATGCTGCTTCGGGCCCAGAACCTGGTCGGCTACCGGAACTACCCGGATGACGTGGCAAAAGCCTTCGTTCAGCGTACCGCCGAAAACGGCATGGACATTTTCCGCACCTTTGACGCGCTCAACGACTACCGCAATTTCGAAACCGTGGTCAAGGAAATCAAGGCCGCGGGAAAACACTTTCAGGGATGCGTCTGCTATACCCTCACCGAGCCCCGCATGGGGGGCGAGATCTACAACCTCGAGTTCTATCTGAACAAGGCCAAAGAGCTTGAGGAGATGGGTGCCGATTCCATCTGCATCAAGGACATGGCCGGCCTGATGTCTCCCTACGACGCCTTCGAGCTGGTCAAGGCGCTGAAGGAATCAGTCAAGCCGCCCATTCACCTGCACAGCCATTTTACTTCGGGCATGTCGCCCATGACGCATCTCAAGGCCATCGAAGCGGGCGTGGACATCATCGATACCTGTATGTCCCCCTATGCCTACCGGACCTCCCATGCGGCGATCGAACCCTTGGTGGTCACCCTCTATGGAACCGACCGGGACACCGGTTTTTCGCTCAAGGACATGGACGAGATCAACCAGAAGCTGGAAAAGGAAATCCTGCCCAAGTACAAGCACCTGCTCGACGATTCCAAGGTTTCCATCATCGATACCAACGTACTGCTTCATCAGACCCCGGGCGGCATGCTTTCCAACCTGGTCAACCAGCTCCGCGAGATGGATGCCCTGGATCGGATCGGCGAGGTGTACGACCTGCTGCCCAAGGTCCGTAAAGATCTGGGACAGGTTCCCCTGGTCACGCCGACCAGCCAGATCGTAGGCATTCAGACGGTGAATAACGTACTCTTTGACGAAGAAAACGATACCTACAAGATGCCCACCCAGCAGGTCAAGGATATCTGCTACGGGCTGTATGGCAAGACGCCGGCCCCCATTAATCCGGAGGTTCAGAAAAAGGTCCTCAAAGGATATCCCCGGGGGGAGGAACCCATCACCTGCCGTCCGGCTGAAATCCTCGAGCCGGAGCTCGAAAAGGCAAAGGAAGATGTTAAGGGCCTGGCAGTCGACCTGGATGACGTGCTCATCTACGCGCTCTACCCCACAACCGGCAAAAAATTTCTGCGCTACAAATACGGCCTGGAAGATCCCCCCGCCTCCATGAAGGCCAAGACCCTCGAGGAGGCCAAAAAGGAGGAGCAGCTTGTCCGGAAGGCCCGTGCCGGGGAAGTCGTGGCTAAAAAGAAGCCGGAAGACGAGGACGGACTGCGCAAATTCACCGTGATGGTGGACGACGAACCCTTCGAGGTGACTGTGGAGGATAAGAACCCGCCCGTGGTGGTACAGTCTGCCCCGCAGCCCGCACCGCAGACAGCCGCAGCGGCGCCCAGGCCCCAGGCACCGCCGCAGCCTGCCGCCGCCGCCCCGAGCCCGCCTCCGAAAGACGAGCCGGCCGCTGCCCAGAAGCCGGCAAAGCCTGCTCCCGCGCCAGGCGACGGCACACCGATGAAGGCGCCCATGCCGGGCACGATCATCCGCTTCGAGAAAAAAGAAGGAGAGAGTGTAAACGAAGGGGATACGGTCGTGATCCTGGAAGCCATGAAGATGGAGAATTCCCTGACCGCTCCCGCTTCCGGCACCGTCCAGGGGCTTCGCTATAAGGAAGGCGACGCCGTGGCGAAAAATGACGTGATCTGCGTGATCGGGTAGCCGGCAGGGCGAGAGGACGGAAGACCGGGGACAAAGGGCGGAGGGCAGAAGTCGGAGGACGGCGGCTGGTGGTTAGCTGCTGGCGGCCGGGTGATCCGGATCAATTTAAGGGATAATCGAAGAGAAAATCGCCGCAGGGACCGGGGAAAAATGAACCCCGGTCCCTGCGGACAATGGTATCGGAGTCTGCTGTTCTATAACAATGGTTTGATGCAGGAAATGCGGTATCAGGCCTGAAAGGGGTTGCTCATGAAGATACACGAGTACCAGTCGAAAGAATTGTTCGCCCGCTACGACATTCCGATTCCGGCGGGCGCAGTCGCCGAAACGCCGGAGGAGGCAAAGGCTGCCGCGGAAAAAATAGGAACGTTTCCCATGGCGATAAAGGCCCAGATCCATGCCGGCGGCCGGGGGAAGGGTGGCGGGGTGAAGCTTGCCAAGTCCCTGGACGAGGCGGTATCCCATGCACAGTCCATTCTTGGAATGACCCTGGTGACGCCCCAGACAGGGCCGGAAGGCCGGAAAGTCAAGCGGGTGCTGATCGAGGCGGGACTCGATATCGCATCCGAGCTGTATCTGAGTCTCACGGTGGACCGCGAAAGCGCCTGCGTGCTGATCATGGCAAGCGCCGCCGGCGGCATGGATATCGAGGAAGTAGCCGAAAAAACGCCTGAAAAAATCATCAAGGTTCTGGTCAACCCCCTTGCGGGCATATCCGGCCACCATTGCCGCCGGGTCGCATACGGACTGGGCCTTCCGAAAGAGGCTGTCCGGCCGTTTCTTTCCCTTTTGACCAATCTCTACAAGCTGTTCGTGGACTACGAC
>SLPT01000403.1 GCA_007131845.1 Desulfobacteraceae bacterium
CTTCGATGGATATCAGCCGGCGCTGCTCTCTTTCCCGGCCGAAAAAGAGCATGAGTTCTTCGGGTTCGATTTCAAGCAGCCCCCTTGGGGTTTCGTCGTCGATATTCCGTATGACCGCAATCCGGTTGTTTGCAAATAAAATCCGGACGGACACGGCGTCGCGCTGGTGCTCCGGTGTGTTCATCGCCCGCAGCCAGACGTCTATGCGATTGTTTTGTCGTCGGTATTCCCCGCTTTTTTCCGGGGCCTCAGAAACCTCGTGATATCCCAGGCGGGAGAGCTTGTCTGCAATCACGGCCTGGTCGATCTGTTGGCCGGTATACAGCAAAAGACTGTCCGAATAGACCCGGGAGGGGATGCTCCATTTCCTGGCCGAGAAGCGCTCGTCGATCTCGATAGAAAGAAAAAAGCAGTATACGGCCGCGCCGAGGCCTGCAAGCACAACGGCTGCAGCCACGAACGAAACAAGAAGCAATAGTAAGCGGAATATGGAACGCCTGGGTTTTTTCATTGGACAGGAAAAAAGATTGTCGATCGGTTTCAGATGTTTCGGCCGCTGTTTTCGCGGCTGTCAGTGCGCTGCTTTCTCCCCGGTGTCCCGGCGGGAGATCTGGTATGGGGTTTTGCAGTATTCGCAGACCACCTCAATGGCGTCCTGCCCCGGAAAGAAGATGTCTTCGGATGCGGATTGAACGAGCCGCCGGATATTTTCGGTCATCATTTCTTTGGAACACCCGCACTGAAACGCCACCGGCTGGGCCCCGAGATACGAAAACCCCAGCCGGTCCATTTCCGCGCAAAGCGCTTCTTTATCCGTGAGCCCCTTTTCCATGATACGGTTCAGGTCGTCTGCGTATCGTTCAAACGCTGCCTCCGGATCGCTCTTCTCCTCTTTTTGCGTAAGGGGAAGCTGGCTCGCCATGACGCTCTGGTCGCTCCGGCCGGAAACGAACACCTTGCTTGAGACCTGGTAGGAGCGGGAAAGGACGGTGTTGATGATCTCGTTCATAGAGATGCCGTCCAGTCCGACGATCGACTCATACGGCGTTTTGGAGCCGGGAAGAATTTTGAGCAGCCGGAGATTGCCGGTGACGGCTTCCGGGGTGCCTTCCAGGGTTTCCGAATAGATCATGCCGCGCATGAGCCCCATGGCGTTCATTTCGATTTTCAGCCGGAAATACGGGGATTGGGAATCGACGTATACGCAGAAAAGCTCTCCCGTCTTCAGGTATGCGAGCATGGGCTGCACGCCCAGAACCGCTGAGCGAAAAAATTCAAATTCGCCCGGCTTCAGGTTCTGTGTTACCACCAAATCGTGGATGAGCTTCTGGCCTTCCAGAAAGTACAGGGCGAATTTTTTGTCCTGATCGATGAAGGTGTAGAGACGGCTTTCGGGTAATGACTCCATGCGGATTATCGTCTTCCGGGTGATTTCGGGTTTATATAATCGCCACGGCCCGTGCGGGCGATCCGTCCGCGCCGATGATTTTCAGCGGCAGGCAGATGAAATGGACTGCTTCTTTCCGGATTGCATCCAGGTGGGCCAGGTTTTCGATAATGAGAATACCTGATTCAAGCAGTATATGATGCACCGGCAAATCATAACTGTCAATGGGGTCCACCGAGATTGCATCGATTCCCACGCCCTGCAGGCGAAATCCGGCAAGTTTTTCGGCCGCGCCGGGTGTCAATGAGGGAAATCCCTCGAAATACCGCTTTTCGCCCCAGTAGCGTGACCACCCGGTATGGATCACTGCGAAACCGGCCTGTTCAAGCTGGCTTTCGTATGGTTCAAGATGTCTAGTGGTAATTTTTCCGTCCGGAACATGAAGTGCCTCGATGATCACGGCCCGGCCCGCAAAGTGTGCGGCATCGAAGCGGTCCAGTGTTTTTCCGCCCGGAAGGATATGGGCCGGCGCGTCCATGTGGGTTGCCGTATGGGTAGCCATGGAAAACGTCATTTCAGCAAACCCGTTTTGTTCGATCGTGTTGGTCTGCACGAATGACGGGGGCTTTGTTCCCGGGTAGACGGGTATCGACGAATGGATTTCATGGGACAGGTCAATAATTTTCATGGGTTTGGACCTTTCCGGCCAGCCGGCCCGAGGATCCGGTCGGCTGCCTCCCGGATTCCGCCGACCACAACGACATCTCCCGAAAGCTCTTCCTGGTGTTTTTCCCCGTGTCCGGAAAGGACATATATGCCTTTAGCACCAGCGTTTTCTGCAAAGGCGACATCATGGGGATGGTCGCCAATGGCAAAGGAGCGTTTCAGATCGATGCCGTGATCCGTTTCGGCTTTCCGGAGAAAATAGGGTTTTGGTTTGACGCAGCTGCAGCCGTCATTCGGTTTGTGCGGGCAGACGTATGTCTCGCGGATACGGATGTCAAAAAGGGCCAGCTCCGACACGACATGAGCGTTTACGCACTTTACGTCCTCCATGGTCATGGCCCCTGTGGAAACGCCGGACTGGTTCGTGACGATAAAGAGATCAAAAAACCGGTTCAACCGTTTCAGTGCGGGAAATGTGTCCGCAAAGAACGCAACCTGCGACGGACGGGCCAAATCGCCCCGGTCCTCGATGATGGTCCCGTCGCGGTCCAGAAACACCGCGGGCCGCAGTGGTTTGTCACTCCGATGATCGTTCATTGTTTCATCCCTGGGGCGCTACCCGTTGTTCATCCGCAGCGCCCATACGGCCTTGTCATTTTCCGGCGGCGTGTAATACCGAAATCTTTCGATCAGCACATCCGGATCGTCTTCGATCATTACCATATCAAGATGTTCTTCCTCGATAAACTGCTCCCCTGCGACATGGCCCAGGAATTGAACAAACGGATCCCAATACTGGCGCACATTCAACAGTCCGCACGGCTTTCTGTGCATTCCGAGCTGCGCCCAGGTGAGTATTTCGACAAATTCCTCGATGGTTCCCAGGCCGCCCGGCAGGGCGATAAAAGCGTCGGAAAGTTCGGCCATCAGGGCTTTCCGCTCGTGCATCGAACCGACGATCCGAAGATCGTCCAGGCCCGTGAGTACCACCTCCCTTTCCACAAGCGACCGGGGGACAACCCCTGTCACGCTGCCGCCTTTTTCCAGCGCGGCCCTGGCAATCCGGCCCATCAGGCCGACGCTTCCGCCGCCATAGACCAGCCCGATACCCTTTTTCGCAAGAATATGGCCCAGTTTTTCGGCAGCTTGCGAATATTCCGGTTGTACACCCGGACTGGAGCCACAAAAAACACAGATTTTTTCCATTCAGTTTCCTTGTCGGGTAAAGTTTGATGTACTCGTAAGAAATCGCGATCAGCACATCCTATGTTCCTTCCGGAGTTCCTCACCGGCTTCCGAACGTGCTGGCAGGCACTTCGATCCAGACAGCCCGGCCAACGGCCGCGGTGCGGCCTTCAGAATTGAAAACGGCCGTTCCGGCATACCGTTTCCGGCCTTCCGTGCGCAGCAGCCAGCCGGTCACGACGCAATGTTCGCCGGGGCTGACAGCTTTGTCGATCCGGGCGCAAAGCTCGCCCAGCACGGCGGCTTTTCCCGGTTCCGGAACGGGCATTACCGCAAAGGCGCCCGGGCAGTCAAGCGCCGCCCAGAGAAATTCCGGTGCAACGGTGCCGGCGGCGTCGGCCAGGGATGCATCCGGGATCCATGGTGATGCAACCATGCCGTTTCGTCCGGCAGGCCCGGGAAAGATCCGCAGGCCGTCGCCTGGCGTGCGTTCCGGTCCGCACACGAAGCACCGGGGAAAGGCGTGCCGGGTAAATCCCGCATATTGTTTTGCTGCTTCCTCTGCTTCGGCAAAGGACGGGGCCTCAGGTATCGTCAGGTCCAGTGCCGCGCTTGTTGCTTCGGCAATGGTTGCAGATCCGTTCAGCAGCCGGGCTTCGGATCCGGAGGCCTCGATCCGCAGTTTAGTTTCCAGTGGCGGCGGGGTTTTCAGCCGGACGCATGTGCAGCCCGGCAGGTGCCTGGCAATCCGCCCGCACACATAGCCGCCGTTGCCCGATGTCGAAGGCCCGCAGAAGCGGGCCGGTATATTGATTGATTCTGATATCATAATGTTTCTCATTACCCAATGCTTCGTTTTGACAAAACCTTAACGTCTTAATATTGATGCACTCGTAAAAAGTCGCGATCTGACGGCTTTGTAAAAAGTCCGAGATCAAGGCTTGCGCAATTTCGAAGAATGCAGAGTACTTGGCGTACGTGAAATTCTGAGAAATTGCGCGTAACGCAGATATTGGACTTTTTACGAAGCCGTCATTGATGGACTGAAAACGATTTGCTAATCCTCCAA
>SLPT01000341.1 GCA_007131845.1 Desulfobacteraceae bacterium
AGATCAAGGCTTGCGCAATTTCGAAGAATGCAGCGTACTTGGCGTACGTGAAATTCTGAGAAATTGCGCGTAACGCAGATATTGGGCTTATACAAATCCGTCAGATATAGGCGGTGTAGAAGATGTCGATGAAGGCCTTGTGGCTTGTGAAGGCGATTTCGGGCATGTCGCCGCGGGCAAACCATTCGGCCGCGTCGGCGTCGTCCCCTGCATAGGGTGTTCCGCTGTATTCGCGTACAAGGTATCCGGCCACCAGGACGGTGTCGTAGATATTACCCGAGTGGGTGGTGATGCCTAAGAGGGTTTCGATTTTGCCTGAAATGCCGGTTTCTTCGTGCAGTTCCCGCAGGCCGGCCTCCTCGGGTGTCTCCCCCAGTTCCATGAATCCCCCGGGCAGGCACCACGAGCCCTTTTTGGGCTCCACGCTCCGCCGCACCAGCAGGATCCGGTCGTCCGGATCGGCCGTTACCAGGCAGGCGGCAGGCACCGGGTTTTCGTAGACGGGTGCGGCGCATTGATCGCACCAGCGACGCACCCGTCCTTCCACATGTTTGTCTGTAAGCCCGTCTCCGCAGTACGGGCAGAAGTGCTTTGTTTTCATTTAGTCTTCGAAATCGCCTTCCTCACCCCGGTCCCGCTCGATGGCCCCGCCTTTTTCCCGGATTTTTCCGGGACTCCAGTCTTCGGGTTTTTCGATCCGTTCGGCCCGCGGGCCGGGATCATGGGAGCCGGCCGCAAGGATGGACTCCACGACGATGGGTGCGGTGTCGTGGCAGTTGAATACATTGACGAACATGTCGTAGGTGAAGTCCTCCACCCTTTTGCACATCCGCTCCCGGACACTGCGCTCCTGGCCCAGAAGAACGTTTTCGAAGGGCAGGTTGAGCTTTTTGTAATCCCCCTTCTTGAGTCCCTTTTCCCGGGCATATGCCGTCAGCTTCTCCCAGGCTTTCCCTGTGAGCCCTTCGCCTTTTTCCTTGATAAAATCCTCGTTTTCATCGAGCTGGGCGTTGCCGTAATCGTTGACCTTGAGCCCCCAGGCGAGCATTTGCAGGGCTGTTGCCACGTTTGCCTTTGTGGTGCGCGTTTTCTGGCGGATCTGGTTGAGCTTTTCGGACGAGTTGCCCGAGGTGCCGTGCTGCGCGCCGGAAACATTGTACGGGGCCAGAGCTTCATGGATTTTTGCGGTCAGTTCGATCTGAATCCCCTCGGAGCCGGATTCGATGCCGTGGGTGGTGCCGTTGTTCAGGGCGATCCAGTCCGGGAAAATGCCGTGCGCGTTTAGTCCCTGCACTAAAAAAAGCGCCTCTTCCGGAGTGGACAGGCCGCTTGCGCCCTTGATTTCGCCCACCTCGGTCTCAAACCCGGCCCAGTCCGGAACGTATCGGTGAAGCTCGATACTCGCAAGCAGATTGTCGGTATCTGGCAGGTGGGAGGCGTCGATGGATGTGGAGGTCATGCCCGCGTCGAAGATTGATGGGATCACGGTCTTTGCGGATTCGATGTCCGCTGCGCTCTTGATAGTGTAGTGGTCCGCATGCACGGCCACCGGCACGGTGATGTTCATCTCGTTGCAGATCGTGTCGACGTACCGGGCGATGTTCCAGTAGTTGATCATGCAGTAGTCGGACTCGGACTTGGCAATCTCGATAATGATGGCCGCATTGGCGCGCTGGGCTGCAGCAAGCGCGCCGCGGAGCACGAAGGTGTTGCGTGCGTTGGCGGCCATAGCGATGGCCTGGCCCTTTTTGAGCATTGCCTGGTCGATGTAGCGCCCGCTGACTAGCAGGGCCCGGGAGTTGGGAAACAGGGACTTGATGTTGGGCGGACGGCCCACCTGGAGGGCCTCTTCGAATGCTTTTGAATATTCGGACGGATTCAGGCTCATAGTCATGCCCCTTTCGATTGGTTTTGAGATTACTCTGGCTTCGTTGTTAATGGCTGATCGGAAACCATCTTTATCGCCAATTTCTATGTCTGACTCGAATTGATGCACCCGTAAAAAGTTGCGATCTGACGGCGTGTTTCTGCGGTTAAAATTTTCGTCTTCCTGTAACATGTCGAAAAATTTTGGTTTTTGTTCGGCTACTGCTTACTCTATTGACTCGGATGACGGCGGATTGTTGCGTATATCTTCCACGATCCCTATGACTTGATCCCGGAAAGAGGGCGGGGCCATGAGTTTTCCCCACCCTTTCTGAGTTTGAAACAACCCGTTGAATGCCGTGTCGTAAAATGAGTACACCTGGTGCGGGATGCCGCGATCCTCAAGAACGGACGAAATCAGCTGTGCTTCGATGGCGTCCTCGATAGCGATGATTTTTACGTATTCTTCCCCGTGCGGGTCGGCTGCTGCCATAGGAGACGGTCCTTTCGGTGTTGGAAATCCAATATCTTTATATTAGGTTTCATGCGGCGCAGGTGTCAAGGAAAAGCTGAAGGCTGAAACGGCTGAAAACGGTTTGCACCCATCTGCGGTTTCGTGTAATACAGTAGGAAGTATTATACCGGCAAATGCCGGTTTCGGTTCCGGCCCGACTGCACAATACAGCACCATCCGCAACACCATCTGGGGTGAGATTCGCCATGAATGAAGAAAACGGCAAAAAAGCGCTCATTGTCCTGGGAATGCACCGGAGCGGGGCCACTGTTCTGAGCGGATGCATCGACATCCTCGGCCTGGGGCCCGCAGGCGGCCACCGGTTGGGCGACCGGGCCCAATACACGCCAAACCGGGCGATCATGGTCCAGCACGAGATCCTTTTGAAAAACCTGGGATGCACCTGGGACATGGTGGGCAACCTCCCCGGAAACTGGACCGAAAGCGCGCCTGCGGCAGACGCCGCGGAAAAAATCGGCGCCATTATCGACAACGCCTTTGCCGGTGCGCGAACCTTCGCTGTCAACGACCCCCGCATGTGCCGCCTCATGCCGCTGTGGATGCGGATCCTGGAAAAGCGGGGGGTCCGGCCGGCGATCGTGCTGCTGGTCAGGCACCCTTATGAGGTGGCCCGGTCCCTGAAACAACAGTACGGATACGGTCTGCGCAAGGGGCACCTGTTGTGGCTTGTTCACAACCGGGAGGCTCTTGAGGCATGCCGCGGCCGCGACTACGTGGTGCTCACCTATGACGGCATCCTGGCCGATCCGGTTTACTGCATGGAGAAAATCGCCAGCCGCCTGGGCATCCTGTTCACCCGGCAGCCTTCCCATGCCTACCCGGAGCTGATCGATTTCGTTCGGGCGGACCGGAGGCATCATTCCAGCGGTTTGCGGGAGTCCGCTGACGACCGGTTTTCCCGATACGACTGGATTTACAACCAGTTTCGCATCAACCAGCCGCCGGCCCTGAAAGGCCCCGACGATTCGGGCGCGGGGCTGGGTGCCTTTATCGCCCCTGATGCGCCCGAGATCGAAATCGGGGATTTCCCCTTGGTCACTGCGCCTGCCGGGACTGCAAGCGCAGGGGCGGATTCCGGCATTGATACGCACAGGGCCGATACCGCCTTTCTCACTGAAATGTTCGATGACCTGCTGGCGATCCTCTCCGGCTATGAGCAGGAGGCTGTCGCCGCCGAAGCCCGCAGGAAGGAAATGTTTGCGGCCGCCGACCGCCGCGAAGACGCCCTGTATGCCCAGATCTACTTTCCGGGCGCGCCGGCCGGCGATCAAAGCGCTTACACCGAAGATCATTCCCGGAAAGTATTGCTGGCCCCGGACACGTGGCAGAAGATTTCCGTTTTCATCCCCGAACCGGAGCTGCTGCGTACCGGGCGTCTCCGGATCAATCCGATAAACTGCCGGGGCACGATTTTCATATCCTCCATTCGCCTGCTGGAATCCTCCGGCGGACGGGTGGCCTGGGCCGTATCGGAGTCGGGAGGCTTTTCCGCGTGTAGCATCGAGGGAAGCGCTCTTATTTCAGGTATTTGTGAAACGGAAATCCGGTTGTATGCCATCGGAGACGACGTCCGGATTCTTCTGCCGGAAATGCCCGATCTGCCTGATCTTCCCCTGTCCCTTGAAATATGGATCCGCGCCGGCCGGGGACTAGGCCGCCTGGGCGAAGCATGGCAGGAGCAGGAAAATCGTGTGAATGAGTTGTCCCGCCAGGGGGAGGAGATGGCGCTGGCCCTGGACAACCAGCAGGCTGCCCACGAGGAGGAGGTTTTCGGGGTGGTGCAGCAGCTTGGCGAAGCCCGCCAGGAAATCGAGAAGAAAAACGAGGAACTCGCTTCGCTCAGCAGCCGGCTGGCCGAATCCGAAAGCCGGGTGAACGACATCTG
>SLPT01000393.1 GCA_007131845.1 Desulfobacteraceae bacterium
ATCGGGCGTCGCGCCGGTGCCCGCCATGCTCGAAGCCGGGCTGTGCGTGGGGCTGGGCACCGACGGCCCGGCCAGCAACAACGACCTGGACATGTTTTCGGAGATGGATACAGCCGCAAAGATTCATAAGGTCAACAGTATGGACCCTACCGTCATGGACGCCCGGACGGTGCTGAAAATGGCAACGATCAACGCGGCCCGGGCCCTTGGACTGGACCATCTGACCGGATCGCTTGCAGTCGGAAAAAAAGCGGATATCATCGTTGTCGATACCGCTAAGCCGCACCTTACTCCTCTCTACGACCCGTTTTCCCACCTGGTGTACGCTGCATCGGGAAGCGATGTCGATACCGTGGTGATCAACGGCCGGGTAGTGGCCGAAAAGAGGCGGCTGCTAACCATTGACATGGATCGGATCATGGCGGAAATGAAGGTGTTATCCGATGAAATCAGGCGTATGCACAACTGGCGGATCAATTGAGTCATTTCATGATCGATTTCACGACGCAAAAAAGGCCGGAACGAAAAGGGAGTGGTTTGCTATGAGGCGGATGAAAAGCTTTGCGGGGTACGCTGCCGCGGTTTTACTGGCGGCAATCGTTATTATGACGGCCGGGTGCGCCGGCGGGAAGACACCGACGTTATCCGGTGAATCCAATCCCCATTTCAATTCCCGCGATGCTGCCTTTATTGCGACCGGCGGTGAAGCTGGCGGTCCCGGCGTCCCGCCGCCCAATCCGGCCGGCGAATCCAATGAATCCGGCGAATCCGATGAATCCGGAGGCGGAGGCAGCCCTGTTGCTGACAACGATTCCGACGGTGCGGAAGCGGAAGGCGGGGTCGGAAACGATTTCGATGATTTGGAAGCCAATGACGAGTTTGACGATTTCGACGACTTTGATGAATTCGACGAGTTTGATGATTTTGGTGACTTTGATGAATTCGACGAGTTCGACCGCCACGACGAAGACGTTTTCGATCCCCTTCGCCGCTACAACCGGGCCATGACCACCTTCAATGACCGGTTTTACCTCTGGATCATGGAACCCACGGCATCCGGATATGCGAAAGTGATGCCTGAGCCGGTACGGAGCTCCATCCAGCGGTTTTTCAAAAATCTCGGGTATCCCGTCCGGCTCGTCAACAACACCCTCCAGCTCAAGGGCGGCGCGGTGCTCGAGGAGACATCCCGCTTTCTGATCAACTCGACCATGGGGGTGGCCGGCCTGTTCGACCCGGCCACAAGCCATTTCGGCCTCGAAGCGCGAAACGAAGACTTTGGCCAGACCCTGGGGCACTATGGGCTGGGAGGCGGATTTCACGTGGTTCTTCCGTTTTTCGGACCCTCCAACGTTCGCGACTCTTTCGGCATCCTGGTTGACGGGTTCCTGGATCCTGTTTATTATATTGAGGGGATCTATCCGGGGCTTGCCATCAAGGGGGGCGAAGGCCTCAACTACGCCTCTCTTAACCTCGGAGAATACGAACGCTTAACGGCGGATGCGATCGATCTGTATATTTTTCTGCGAAATGCTTATGAGCAGAACCGCGAAAAACAGATAGCGGAATAATAACAGAAGACAATTATAAGGATACGTCAACAATGAAAAAAATCCTTGCTGCAGCAACGGCTGCATTGGTCATGGTTCTGGTACTGGCCGCAAGCGCACCGGCTGAAGAAAAACCTGCCCATCCTCCGGAGGATGCTGTAAAGCTTCTGGAGGAAAGCATTGATGAGGTTCTGTCTGTGCTGAAAAATCAGGACCTTACGATCGAAGAGCAGAAAGAGAAGATCGAGGCCGTTATTGATCCCGTGTTCAATTACGGACTCATTGCACGCCTTTCGCTCGGCCCCCGCAATTGGCGGCAGCTGGATCGGGAGCAACGGGAAATCTTCGTGGAACGCTTCGTCAGGCGATTGAAGGACTCCTATTTCGAAAACATCGCCATGGTTCAGGGGGATGCGGAAACCCAGGTCGAAATCAGGGAAAAAACGGTTCAGGAAAACCGGGTCCACGTTCCGATCCGGGCTAGTATGAAGGGGTCTTCCATGGACATGCTCTACAAGTTTCATCTTTCGGAGGGCGAAGGATGGCGGGTGTATGACGTGGAAATCAGCGGGGTGAGCATCGTGGCGAGCTACCGCAGCCAGTTCAACGAGGTGATGCGCGATCTTTCGGCGGAGGAAATGCTGGAACAGCTCAGAACCATGGAGGTTGACACTCCGGAAATTGAAAACCAGCAATGAAGACGGCTTCGTAAATAGTGGCTGAACGAAAACCGGGATTCTTCGTTCAGCCCCGATATGGTTCACTATCTGCGTACACACCCAGAAAGAAATTTATTTGATGGAACCCCGCTTTGATCCGGTGAAATCGTTTTTCGACAGAATCCTGCTTCGGCACCCCCTTGTGGTACTGCTTTGTTTTTTTCTGGTACTGGGCGTTCTGGCCGTAAACGCCAGGAATTTCAAGATCGAGGCGTCTGCGGAAACCCTTATAAACCAGGCGGATGAAAACTATCTCTATTTCCAGGATGTCATCGAACGCTACGGCTTCGATGATTTTGTTTTCATCACCTACGCCCCCCGGGATGCGGATTTGCTCTCGGACGAGGTCCTGGATACTATCGCATCGCTTCGGGAGGAAATCCTGTCCCTGGATTCCGTAGCCTCGGTCATGAGCCTGCTTGATGTGCCGCTGTTCGAAAGCCCGCCACGCTCCATCGAAGAAACGATCGGGGATCTCAAGACCCTGATGGATGACGGTACTGACAGGGAGATGGCCCGGGAGGAGTTGAAAACGAGTCCGCTCTACCGGAATCTTCTGATCAGCCCGGATTTTTCCACCACGGCCATTCAGATCAACTTCAAGCCGGACGAGCGCTACGAAGCCCTCTGGGACAGGCGTCAGGAACTCCGCGAAGCCCGGCGCGACGGAGAATTCACTGCCGAGCAGGATCGCGAATTCGCAACGCTTTCCAGCAAACTTCGCGAGCGGCGCGCTGAAGTGGATGCCATGCGCCATGGGGAAATCCGGGAAATCCGGGAGGTGATGGATCGCTATAGTTCCGATGCCGAGGTCTTTCTGGGCGGGATTTCCATTATCGCAGACGATCTCATGTCCTTTATCCGCTCCGATCTGCGGGTGTTTTCGGTGGCTGTGCTGGCGTTTCTCGTGATTGCGCTGGGCGTGATTTTCCGCCGCCTCCGGTGGGTGGCGCTTCCCATTTTGTGCTGCACCTTTTCCGTTGCCGCCATGACCGGCCTGCTGGGGCTGTTTGGCTGGCATGTCACGATCGTTTCGGCCAACTTCGTGGCGTTGCAGTTGATTTTCACCATGGCCGTTTCCATCCACCTGGTGGTACGCTACCGTGAGCTTGCCGGAAAAAACCCGGACATGGACAATGCCGGGCTTGTGCGCGAGACCGTCATGGAGATGAAAACGCCTGTTTTTTATTCCGGTCTCACCACCATGGCGGGCTTCGGCTCATTGTGGTTTTCGGACATTCTGCCCGTGGTAACGTTCGGCTGGATGATGGCGGCAGGCATTTTCACCTCGCTTGTGGTGACGTTCATCTTTTTCCCGGCGGCCTCCGTACTGCTGCCGGACAAAGCCCCTGCGGCGGGGAAAAGCGCCGGGTTTCGTTTTCCCCTGCCTCAGTACCTTTCCCGGTTTACGGCTGAGAACGGGCGGGCGGTATTCATCATCGCGGCAGTGGTTTTTGTGGCAGGCCTGGCCGGTATCGCGCAGCTTCGGGTGGAAAACTCCTTTTTGAATTATTTCAAGAAGACGACGGAGACCTACCAGGGCCTCAGGGTGCTTGACCGGCAGATGGGCGGGACCACCCCCCTGGATGTGGTCATTCAATTTGGCGGGGCAGACGGGGACGAAGATCCGGCGGAAGCGGAATTTGCGGACAACGGGTTCGAAGACGAATTCGACGATTTTACCGGATTCGACGAGTTCGATGAATTCGACTCGCCGGACGATGCGGCCCAATACTGGTTTACGCAGCACCGGCTCGGGCGGATCGAAGCGGTGCATGATTATCTCGATGATATCGAGTACACGGGCAAGGTGCTCTCCCTTGCCGTGTTGAACAAGATGGCCCGCCGGGTCACCGGGTCCGAGCTCGATACGTTCCAGCTCAACATGGTTTTCAACCAGTTTCCGGAAGAATACCGGGAAATTCTCGTGGCGCCCTACGCATCCATCGAGCACAATGAAACGCGGATCAATCTGCGCGTGGTGGACTCTGCCGAGGGTC
>SLPT01000085.1 GCA_007131845.1 Desulfobacteraceae bacterium
AAGGCTGCGGCCGGCTCATGGGCATGGTATCCCGGGGCGGGAGCCTGACGGCGGAGTGGATCAAAAAAAACGAGCGGGAAAACCCCCTCTACGAAGAATTCGACCGGCTCATCGAAATCGCCCGCGCCTATGACATGACCCTGTCGCTAGGCGACGGGCTCCGGCCGGGTACCATCTTCGATGCAGGAGACCGGGCGCAGGTGACGGAGCTGATCATCCTGGGAGAGCTGACCCGACGGGCGGTCTCAGCCGGGGTACAGGTTATGGTGGAAGGACCGGGGCATGTTCCCCTGTCCCTGATCGCAAACGATATCAGGCAGCAGAAACGCTTTTGCAACGGCGCCCCCTATTATGTCCTGGGGCCGCTTCCCACGGATTGTGCCGCCGGCCACGACCATATTGCCGGTGCTGTGGGCGGCGCCATTGCCGCAGCCGCGGGGGCGGACTTTCTCTGCTATGTCACGCCGGCCGAGCATCTGTCCCTTCCCGGGATCGACGATGTCCGCGAAGGCGTGATGGCTTCGAAAATCGCCGCCCATATCGGCGATCTGGAAAAAAATATCCCGGGCGCCCGGACACGGGACCGCCTCATGACCGAAGCCCGCAACCGCTTCGACTGGGAGGCTATGTTCGACCAGGCCATCGACCCGGAAAAAGCCCGCCGGCTCCATGACCGGGCGGATCACCCGGGCGCGGATACGGACGCATGCAGCATGTGCGGGGATTTATGCGCACTCAAAACATGGGAGCGGGCCGCATCCGGTAAAACCATCGGGACGCCGCCGGACCGGAACCCATAGAAACCCAATACACGAAAAAGGAGCCGCCAATGGATCGTTTCCAGTATCAGCCGATGTTTCCCCTTGCCAAGGACGCCACCGAATACAAGAAAATATCGGATAAACATGTCTCGCAGGAGACATTCGACGGCAAGCCGATGCTGAAGGTGGCACCCGAAGCCCTTTCACTTCTTGCGGAAAAAGCCTTCACGGATGTATCTCACCTTTACCGTACCAGCCACCTGGAGCAGCTTGCTTCCATCCTGAACGATCCGGAGGCATCGGCCAACGACCGGTATGTCGCCCTGGAAATGATCAAAAACGCCGTGATTTCGGCGGAGATGGTTTTTCCCATGTGCCAGGACACCGGAACCGCTGTCATCATCGGGAAAAAGGGGCAGCAGGTATGGACCGGGGGGGGAGATGAGGAGGCCCTGTCCCTTGGCGTCTACAACGCCTACCGGAACAACAGCCTGCGCTATTCGCAGCAGGCGCCCATAACCGTCTACGAAGAGAAGAACACGGGGACCAACCTTCCGGCCCAGTTGGAGCTTTATGCAACAGACGGGGATGAATACGGGTTTTTGTTCATCGCAAAGGGGGGCGGCTCAGCCAACAAGACCTTTTTGTTCCAGCAGACCAAGACCCTTTTGAACCCGAAAAACCTGATCCCCTTTCTGACGGAAAAGATGAAGTCCCTGGGCACCGCCGCCTGCCCGCCCTATCACCTGGCTGTGGTGATCGGCGGGACGTCCGCGGAGTTGAACCTGAAGACGGTGAAACTGGCTTCCGCGGGGTACCTGGACGGGCTGCCGGAAACCGGCAACGAATTGGGGCGCGGTTTTCGCGACCGGGGCCTGGAAGCCGAGCTTCTGGAGATTTCCCGCAATCTGGGGGTCGGTGCGCAGTTCGGCGGCAGGCACTTCTGTCACGACATCCGGGTGGTGCGCCTTCCCCGGCACGGGGCATCCTGTCCCGTGGGAATCGGTGTGAGCTGCAGCGCGGACCGGAATATCAAGGCAAAGATCACCCAAGACGGCGTCTACCTGGAAGCTCTGGACACCGACCCGGCCCGTTTTCTGCCGGAGCCGCCGGAAATCAGCCAGGAGGCCGTTTCCCTGGACCTCGATCGGCCCATGGACGAAATCCGCGCGGAACTCACCCGTCACCCGGTTACGACCCGGCTCCTGCTCAACGGCAAAATCGTGGTGGCCCGGGACATCGCCCATGCCCGCATACTGGAAAAACTGGAGCAGGACGGCGAGTTGCCCTGGTACGTGCGCGATCATATCATCTATTACGCGGGTCCTGCCAAAACGCCGGAAGGCTACCCGTCCGGCTCGTTCGGACCGACCACAGCCGCCCGAATGGATCCGTACGTTCCCGTGTTCCAGAAACACGGCGGATCGCTTGTGACCCTGGCCAAGGGAAACCGGTCACCGGAGGTGAGAACGTCCTGCAAGGAATACGGCGGCTTTTATCTCGGATCCATTGGCGGGCCGGCGGCCCGGCTGGGAAAAGAATGCATCACGAACGTTGAAGTCATCGATTTTCCGGAGCTCGGCATGGAGTCCGTCTTCATGATCACCGTCAAGGACTTCCCCGCTTTTGTTATCGTCGACGACAAGGGAAACGACTTTTTCGCGGACATCCTCTGAGCCCGCTCATCGAAATCGCTATCGAAATCGGGATCGATTCCTTTCCGATCCCGATTTCCATCCCTCCTGCCTTCCGTCTTCTGTCTTCTGTCTTCTGTCCTTTGTCCTCTGTCTTCCGTCTTCCCTAATCCACCGCCTCGAACGCCCTGGATGCGGCACCGCAAACCGGGCATTTTTCGGGTTTTTCATCCGCCACCGTATATCCGCACACCTGGCATACATAATAGCAGTCCACCGACTCTGGGTTATCGATGGCCTCCAGGGCCTTCTTATATAGGTTCGCGTGAACCTCCTCCACTTCGTTCGCATAGGAGAAGCTGCGAAGGGCTGTCTTTTCCCCTTCCGCTTCGGCGTCTTTGATCATCTCCGGGTACATGGTCTTGAACTCATGGGTTTCTCCGGCGATGGCATCCTTGAGGTTTTCGGCCGTTTCCCCGATGCCGCCTGCCGCGCGCAGGTGTGCATGGGCGTGAACCGTCTCCGCGGCTGCCGCGGCCCGGAAAAGCTTTGCCACTTCGTTGTGACCTTCTTTGTCCGCTTGTTTCGCATAGGCCAGGTACTTCCGGTTTGCCTGCGATTCACCCGCAAAGGCATCCATCAGGTGTTGTTGTGTCTTTCCCATTGCATTTCTCCTGTTGAAGTTCGATTGTTTGTGATGATATCGTGATATCGGCTGCCATCGGTTTACAGCCACTGAACTTAGAGCCCCGGGAACCGACCGGCCGCGCCTTAAAAAAGAACAATAATCATTTACAGCCAATTCAACAATCGTGCCACTTTCGCCATACAGACCCGACTGCATGGGAAAGCCAACCAAACCCGTTTGGATTCAGTGGGTTCGAAGTGTCAAAAACGTCCGGGAAAAACGAAAACACAATATCTCCGGGTTTATCTTTGACGGCTTTTTACGAGTGTGTCATCTTTAAACAGTGGATTTTTGGAAAAACCGGTTTATAATGGGCTTTGAGTACCAGCTCGCGGTGTTTCACAATGAGGCAAATATGTCTCGTTCCAATCCTTTGAAATAGACACCTGAGCCACCGCGCAAGAAGCATCAAAGCACACTTGTTCGCGCGGGCGATTGTGTGTTAGAAATCAGCTTTTTTGCTGCACTCGTAAAACGTCGCGATCAGTCTCGGGAAAAGCCCGATCATTGAGTATGCCGTAATTCATGAAAATCTTGCATCCGATAAATACCCCGCAATTTTCGTGATAGCACGCTCCTTGATTCCCGGTTTTTAATCAAGCCATCTGAACGCGAATGCTTACGATTTGACGGCTTCGTAAAAGTCCAATATCTGCGTCACACGCGATTTCTCAGAATTTCACGTACGATCGGTACGCTGCATTCTTCTTCAATCGCGCAAACCTTGATCCTGAACTTTTTACAAAGCCGTCAGATCGCGACGCTTTACGAGTGCATCACATACAGCGTGTATATATTGATCGATTGCAAAAGGATTTTAAATGGAAACAGAAAAGCAGCCGGTCGTCGGGCCGTTGAAAAAAGTTTCGGTGTCCGTATCCGCGGGAAAGCGGCCGGCGGGAAAAGAAATCATGGACGCCAACCCGCTCGAATTCATATTCGGGCTCGGAAAGGAGGGGCTCACCCCCCTGGAACGCAACCTGGCGGGGAAAAGAGCGGGAGAATCGATAACGATTCAGATGGACCGAACCGAAGCCCCGGATTTTTTCGGTCATTTATTGATGTGCCCGCACATTGCAAGCAGCAGCCTTGCCAGTTTCTATATGAATTTCAAGATTCACGACATCAAGGAGGCGAGCCCCCGCGAGGTGGTGCAGGCCTTGGCTCGCACCACCGCCTGCGGAGGTGACTGTGATTGCGGGTGCCACAGCTAATCCTTGAAAACCAATTTTCCGCCGATAAATCCGGCGATTCCCGTTGCTCCCAGCATGATCAGGTTCAGCAGCAGAAAACCGCCGCGCCGGGCCGCCCCGGCATAAATGACATCCGGGTTGATGAAATACCATATGACGACCAGCAGAGAGGTCAACGCGACAACGGCAGCAGCGATCATCTTGATCATGAACAGGGTACTTCTGGACCCGCCGTACTTCCGCTGCCACTCATTGTATCCGGTGTACATAACGACGGGCATGGAGAGAACCACGACGAGGGTAAAGTAAAACGCCGACCTGGCAAGGGTATCCGAAGCAAAAACCGCCGCGATCAGCATAAAGAGCACCACGATGGGAAGCACGCCGTTTGGAACATGAACGGTCACCGGATGGGCATGGTGAACGATCAGTTGCCGCTCGATGAAATCCCGCAGACCGGATGCGGGTGCTGCCCCTGCCGGATCCGCCTGAGAAGCACCGTGCTGCTTCGGCCCGCTGCCCGTAGCCTTGGCGCTGGACGAACCGGCATTGCTGTTCTTTTGTTTCTCCTCGTACTGTCTGGCCTCCTCGGGGCTGACCTCCACGAATTTGCTCTTGTCCGCGCCGCACACGGGACAGTTTTCCGGTGGTTCTTTCCCGGTGTGGATATAATTGCAGACGGTACATCTCCACTTCTTCATTGTTTTCTCCTTGTTTGGAATCCTGTTTCAATCGATTGAAATCCGCCGTCCGGCCTATCCGGTTTTCCTTATTTAGTGGCTGAACGAAAACCGTCTTTTTCACCAATTTCTGCGTCCGGCTCAAATTTTAATCCTCAAAATACGCCAAGTATTCCTGCGGTTAAAATTTTCGCCGTCCTTGACCTTGGCGAAAAATCCTGGTTTTCGTTCGGCCACTATTTATTATTATGAAAACAAAATATCCGTATTTGCCGGGCTATGCAAATGCATATGCCATCCGCGGCTAGCCCACAACAGGATTATCCGCCGATAATCCCTGTCCGCCCCCATTTTTAACTTACTATTTTAGTCCAATATAATGGCTGCTTCCGCTCCTGGCAAGAATCAATCTACAAAGCGCCGCCCCTTTTGCTTGACAGTCCCCCTTTCCTTCATAATATTGTTGGTATGACCGTTTATCGTTTGCGGATCTTTTCATATATCCGAACCGGACAACCTTGATTGTACGACGGATGCGTTAAACGACTGATGCGAGGGAGAAAAATGACAAAAAAAAATGACCCGGGCATATCCTGTTCCATGGAGGAATTTCTTGGAACCGATGAAGTGGAGTCGGTAACCAGCAACACGAGCTGGGCACTCAAAGAGCGTCTATCCTTTAAGCCGCCCCTGTGCGACGTTTTCCGGCAACCCTTTCATCTTCTTGAAGACACGGGCGAATTTAAATTCCATGTTCACCCGGAAGCCAGAAAACATCTCCCGGATATCATTGAAAACGTTGTCCAGAAAATTGCCGGAAACGAAAACCCGGAAGAAACGGCCAAACAGCAATACACTAAACAGCGGAATATCGGCATTGTTTTTTCGGGCGGGCCGGCCCCCGGCGGGCACAACGTCATTGCGGGGCTCTATGATGCAATGATCCGTGCCAACCCGGACAACCGCCTGTTCGGATTCCTGATGGGGCCCGACGGCATCCTTGAAAACAATTACATTGAAATCACGGCCGACACCGTCGATTCCTACCGCAACCTTGGCGGATTCGGCATGATCAAAACCGGCCGGACCAAGATCGACTCCCCGTCCAAGATGAAAAAGGCGAAAACCACCTGTCTTACGCTCGAACTCGACGCCCTGGTAATCGTAGGCGGTGACGACTCCAACACCAACGCCGCGTTTCTGGCCCAGGAACTTTACCAGGACGGCGTCCAGGTCATCGGCGTTCCCAAGACTATCGACGGGGACATCCAGGTGCGGGATGTCAACGGAAATTCCCTTTGCGCCGTCTCTTTCGGATTTCATACGGCGGCCAGAGCCTTTGCCCACAATGTGAACAACCTCTGCTCGGACTGCAGCTCGGATGTCAAGTACTGGCACATCTGCAAGGTCATGGGGCGCGTGGCATCCCACCTGGCCCTCGAAGTGGGGCTCCAGGTGCATCCGAATATCACCCTTATCGGAGAGGAACTGGCGGACTTCATCGACCAGGAACGGATCGAAAAAGCGAAAAAGGAGGGCACAACCGACTACACGGCCTATGGCATGACCCTTCGCCAGGTGTCCCGGCTCATTTGCGACGGCATCGTACGCAGGGCCGCGGTCGGGAAGAATTACGGCGTCATCGTCATACCGGAGGGGCTTTTGGAGTTCATCAACGAAATCCAGGTCTTTATCATCAAACTCAACACGATTATCGCGGACTACAACAACACCCACGACACGGATTTCCACTCCCAGTTTCCGACCCTGGAGGACAAGTTGGAATACCTGCGGCAGATGGCCAGGATGTCCCGGGAAAACCGGATGTTTACCGTCTGGAACACGCGGGATGACGACCTTTTTAATGTTCTGCCGGATTTTTTCCAGGAGGGGCTGCTGACCGAGCGGGACAGCCACGGCAATTTCCAGTTTTCCCAGATGGAAACCGACCGGGTCGTCATGGGATTGGTGGAGGACTATCTCAAGATGCTTGCCGATCGGGGCGTTTACAAAAACGGCATCACGGTGGAAAGCTACAGGCAGACCATGGAGGAAGGCGGCCTTGATCCGGACCTTTACGGCCCGGCCCTGTTCCGGGACTATAAACCGGACAATGGCTTTCTTCTCGTGAAGGAATCGATCGTCTCCGTCAAGACCCTCAAGCAGAACCTTGTCAAGGAGGAGGTCATCGACCCGGACGAGGACATCCCGAAGCCCGTGGAAACCATCTATAAACAGTCGGTGCCCAAGTTCAAGACCCAGTATCACTTTTACGGCTACGATGGCCGGGGAAACGACCCCACGTGGTTCGACTGCACCTATACCTACAATCTGGGAAATAACGTATTTTCCCTCATCGCCAACGGCGCCACCGGCCAGATGGCCGCCATCCGGAATCTGGAAAAGGAATTTAAGGACTGGGAGCCCATCGGACTTCCTATCGGATCGCTGATGCACCTCGAAGAGCGCATGGGGAAGCTTACCCTAGTCATGGAACGGGCGCTGGTTGACATTCAATCCCCCGCCTTCAGCGTGTTTGCCGCCAAACGGGACCGTTGGCTGGCCGCAACCCCCGGTGAAGACTGCTACCGGCGGCCCGGTCCGATTCGCTACGCAGGCGAAAGTGAGGACGCCCGGCCCATTACGCTCATTCTGAACGATCTGGGCAGCGACGTGCGACCCGGCGATGGAAGTTAAAATAGCGCTTAATGATCCATTATTCAATGGGCCTCCCAAAGAGACTGCTGCCCGAGCACCCCGAGCACCAGTCAAAAAACGCCGAAAACCACCCAGCTTGTTTGCACAGCTCCGGCCGGAACAAGTCGACCTGCAGTGCATTAAAAACTGAATGGATGGGATACAGATCGGTGCTTGCGGACCCTGGCATTGAACTTTTTACAGATTCGCTCATTCCTGGCAGCCGACCCGCCCCCGGAGCCTTCGCAGACAAAAATCGGTTGACTTGCGGGATATATCTCAAATACCATGGTTCGCAAAACCTTCCTGCTTATCAGCTTCACCTTTTTCCGGAGGCTTTTGGATGCATACTCTTCATTTTGATGAAAACAAATGCCTGGCCTGTGAAGCCCGCGACTGCCTGACCCGATGCCGCTACATGAACATGGATGCCCAAGGCGCAGCCGCGGAACTGAAAAAACTCATCGCCGGCGAAGACTCCCCGGTCCTCCACGACTGCATCACCTGCTACGCGTGCGAGGAATACTGCCCCATGGGAAACCACCCATTCTACCTTATTGTCAGCCGCCAGGAAGCCCTTGGCATATCGCCGCTGCCCTCCCCCCTCGTGCGGCAGGGGATTCAGATGGGCATTCCGTTCCGGGGGGAGCCGGAAATCGAAAAAGTTGATGGACTGGCCCTCAACATGGGGGTTTTCAGCGGGCTTTCCCATTTGATATCGGGGAAGCTCTTCGAAAACGTCACGCCCATCTCCACGGATTCGCGGAAAATGTTTCACTATTTCTGCCAGCTCATGTATCTGCACTACGGCAAAGTATCGGTCATCAATGAGCGGCTCGAAGGCGTCATGGAAGCCATTTCAGCCCACGACGCGGATGCGGTGGTCCATTTCCACGACGAATGTTACGGAACCTACACATCCTATGCCCCGGCCTTCGGCATGGCGGTTCCGTTCAAATCCATCCACCTGTTTGAGTTTCTGCATGACCGCCTCACCGAACTCGCCGGTGAAATACACCCCTTAGGCTTCAGGGTGGCCTACCAACGCCCCTGCTCTTCCCGGCTTTCCCCGGACAAGCACGTCTTTGTGGATAAAATCTTCGATATGGTCGGCGTGGAACATGTCGAAAGACAATACAAAAACGAAGAAGCCCTTTGCTGCGGCAGCACCATCATGCCGCAGAAACGACCGGACAGCCGCCGGTTCTGCCTGGATATCCAGCGGGAAAACATCGAGGATATGAAGCGCGCCGGCGCCGAACTGTGCATATTCAACTGTCCGGCGTGCATGCAGACCCTCTGGAAACAGATTACGGAATACGGCATCATGCCCATCTGGATGAGCGATCTGTGCCGGATGGCCATCGGCGAAAAACCCGCCTGAAAAGGGAGGCCTGCTCATGGATGCAGTATACCGGGCACTGGTGGATATCGTCGGATCCGATTATGTATCCGTCCAGCCCGAAGATCTTTTCACCTATTCGAAGGATTTGGGTACATCCGAGCCCGGAAAACCGGATTACGTGGCCGCCCCCAAAACCACCGGAGCCGTCAGCCGGATTCTCAAACTGGCAAACGAGCACAAAACCCCCGTAATTCCCCTGGGCGGGGGCATGTCCCTTGCCGGACTCGCCCTACCCCTGAAAGGCGGGATCATACTGGATCTCAAGCGGATGGATCGGATCCTTGAGCTCAACGAAAAGGGGCGCTACGTGGTGGTGGAAGCCGGCGCATCCCACGGAAAACTGACCAGCTACCTGCACAAGCACGCCCCCCGCCTGATGCATTCCGAACCCGGTGCCCCGCCGGCCGCAACGATCGGCGGCAACCTGGCGATCCATGGCCAGGGCGACCTGGCCCACCCGTACGGCTTCAACTCGGACATGATCGCAGGGATGGAAGTGGTGCTCCCAACCGGCGAAATCTGCCGCATCGGATCGTGCGCCATGGGTGAAAAATGGTACACCCTGCATCCTCTGCCCGATTTAAGCCTTTTTCTGGGATGGAACGGCAGCACCGGGATTATCACCAAGGTTTCACTGAAGCTTTATCCCTGCAAAAAAATCCGGGAGATGGACATTTTCTGCGTGGAAGACGAAAACCTCGTGCCGGAAATCCTCTACGAGCTGACCCACGCCGGCATGGCCGGGGACCTGGTAGCCATGAGCTCGAAACTGCCCCCCTACTCGGACCGCCTCCACATGATCTCCATCGCACTTTCCGAAGACAGCAGGCAGGAGATGGAGTTCAAGCGGCAGATCCTGTTCGACACGCACCTGGCCAAATACATCCGGGAAGGAACCGGCGGGATTTCCATGGCCGGCCGGGACGTGGAACGCCCAATGGTTTCCAAGGCCTCGGACTGGAAAAAAGGCGGCGGCTTCGAATACGTGGGCGCCATCCTGCCGGTTACGGACTACCCGGAATGCTACCGCAGGGGGGCTGCCATATCCGCTGCCCATGATATCCCCTACACCGTTCTGGGACGGGTGATCGGCGCAGGGCATGCCATGATGTTTTCCTGGTCCTATGCCTTCAACCGGGCGGATGAACAAAGCATTGCCCAGGCCCGAAAGGCCCTTCATGAAACCGACGATCTGGTCATGGAACTGGGCGGGACCATCTGGAAGCCTGCCGTGTACGGCCAGAAGCTGCTTTTGGAAAAGATGGACGCCAATACCCTGCAGATGATGAAAAAGGTCAAAACCATGCTCGACCCCAACGCCATCATGAACCCTGGGCACTGGGAGGTGGACTGATGCGTATTTCCGACTACCAATACGCGGATATCATTCACCGGTGCTTCCGGTGCGGCTACTGCAAGTTCCCGGCGGACTGGAGCGATGTCACGAACTGCCCCGCCTATGCGAGGCACCGAATGGAATCCTGGTCCTCCGGCGGGCGGCTGTGGCTGATCCGGGCATGGGTGACCGGCGAGATCGAATGGTCGCCGTACCTGGCCGAAATCGTCTACGCCTGCACGGCCTGCAGAAACTGCGTGGAAAAATGCCCCCTTCCCATTGCAGACAACATCGTCAACATGGTTGTGGCAGCCCGGTCCGAAATGGTGGAAAGAGGACTCTTACCGCCCGCTGTGCGCGACGTGCTGACCCGCGTGCAGCAGCGCGGCAATCCTTTTGGCCTGCCGGCGAAAAAACGCGGGGAATGGGCGGAAGATCTGCGGGTGGAGAAATTTTCCGGCCAAGACTACCTGTTATACATCGGTGCGGACGGGTCCTATGATTCCCGGGCACAGCAGGCTGCAACCGCATTGGTCCGGCTTTTGGAAAAAGCCGGCGTTTCTTTCGGCATCCTGGGGAAAAATGAAGCGGACGACGGCAATGACGTTGCATTCATGGGGGAAGAGGGTCTTGCAGATTACCTGATGGAACAAACCATCGCCCGGTTCCGCGAACTCGGGGTAAAACAGGTCATCACCCTTTCGCCGCACGCCCTATACGCCTTTACGGCACAATACCCCCGCCTCGGGGGTGATTTCCAGGCATACCACTATACCCAGGTGCTTTCCGGGCAACTCCGGACAGGCGCCCTGCCCACCCCTCAGAGCGGGGGACTCCGAGTCACCTACCATGATCCGTGCTTCCTGGGACGCTGGAGCAACGAATACAAGGCGCCCCGCAAAGTGCTCGGCGCCATCGGCGGCCTGCAGCTTGCCGAAATGGAGCGTAACAGGAAAAGTTCGCTTTGCTGCGGCGGCGGCTCCGGCAACTGCTACACGGACCTGCTGGGCGGGAGCGAGGAATCCCCGGCGCGCATCCGGATTCGTCAGGCCGCGGAAACCGGCGCAGGCATCCTGGCCACGGCCTGCCCCAACTGCCTGGTCCTGCTGGAAGACGCGGTACGGGCGGAAGGGCTCGATGACAAGCTGGACGTCCGGGATATCTGCGAAGTGTTTTGCCAGGCATCCGGCATTCCGCTGTAAAACCTGACGTATTCGTCAAAAGTCCAATATCTGCGTTATGCTAAATCTCTGAAGAATTTCATGTACGCTAACGTGCACTGCATTCTTCTTCGATTGCGCAAGCCTCGAGACTGAACGTTTTACAAAGCCGTCGAATCGCCGATTTACGAGTGTATTAAATTTTATTCCACGTAGATCATCTTCCGGGTCATTCCGCCGTCGACCACGAAATTCTGGCCGGTGATGAACCCTGCTTTGGGTGATGCCAGGTATGCCGCAAGCGAGGCCACGTCTTCGGGCGTCCCCACCCGGCCGGCCGGATGCTGCAAATGGTCCTGCTCCGGCAGTACAGGCGTTGTGCGGTTGGCATGTTTCTGCCATTCGGCGGTTTCGATCCATCCGGGGCTGATACAGTTGACCCGGACGTCCGGCCCCAGACTTACCGCCAACTGGTGGGTAAGCGCCACGATCCCGCCCTTGGATGACGTGTATGCAGCGGTGTCCGGTTCGGACTGAAGCGCCCGGGTGGAGGCGATATTGATGATGCATCCGCGGGTTTTCCGAAGATACGGCGCAGCATGCTTTGCGAAAAGAAACGTACCGGTGAGGTTTACATCGATTACAGACCGCCACTGCTCCAGCGTAAGCTGCTCCAGGGGAACCGCCGGCCCGGTGATTCCTGCATTACAGACAAGGACGTCTATCCGCCCGAATCGGTCAATGGCCGAATGAACGGCTTTTCGTACGTCCTCTTCCACCGACACGTCGCAGATCGTTCCGATTATACGGCCGTATTGGCTTAATGCCGCGGCGGTCTCTGTGCAGGCATCCTCGTCCCGATCCGCAATCAGCACATTCATATCATCCTTTAAAAACGCCAGCGCGATGGCCCTTCCGATTCCCTGGGCTCCGCCGGTCACCAGCGCTGAAAGACTGGCTGCATTGTCCGCCATACGTATCCTCCTTCCGGCAGTTACTATACCACGTAATATAAATCAATTGACAGATGCCATGAATCTCTTTAATCTCAGACAACACTGTTTACAATCGCTAATTACAATTATCGGGAAAAAATTTAATTTTTAACGGATTTTCAACCCATTGCGTCGGCACATGAATGGAATCTGCCACGGCTGCAAATGATTTTACCAGGATACAGACGGGAGAGCAACGTGATCAAGCATTTTACCATAGACAGACAAGGCCTGGAGAATAAGCCGTTTTCCTTCGAATACACCCGGATGTACAATGCAGGATACGTTGGCAGGAACCAGGAAGAGGTACGGAAGCACGTCCAGGAGCTTGCCGCCAAGGGTGTGCCCGCACCATCGGCTACTCCGGCGCTGTATGCGGTGGGATGCCATTGCCTCAGCACCGAAGTCGAAGTGGACGTCTATGGAGATGAAACCTCCGGAGAGGCCGAATACGTGCTTCTCGTTGAAAACAAAAAATCCGTCTGCGTGGGTCTGGGCAGCGACCACACCGACCGGTTTCTGGAAAAAACCGACATTCCGCGCTCCAAGCAAATCTGCCCGAACATGATCGCAACAAGCGTGTGGGCTCTGGAAGATGTAGCCGCCCATTGGGATGATATAATCATACGCAGCTATGTTCTGAAAGACGGCAGCGATGTTCTTTACCAGGAAGGGACCCTGGGCGCCATTTTTTCTCCGGCGCAGCTCATGGAATTCGTTAAAGACAGGACCGGAGCGGGCATAGACAACTCGGTCCTTTTTTCCGGAACGCTTAGCCTGAAAACCGGCGACTTTCTTTATGGAGAAGGCTTCCGTGCCGAGCTGATCGATCCGATTCTCGACCGCAAGCTCACGCTGTCATATAATGTGCGAACGCTCGGCTCGCTAAACCCGGGCGGCGACTGAACAAGCAAAGGGGAAAATGGAAATATCCGCCATTCAAATGCAGGTGATCGAAGACGACAAGGACAGTGCCATTGACAGCGCCGTAAGGCTAATCCGGCAGTGCCGCGACTCCGATCTGATCATTTTACCGGAACTGTGGAATATCGGGTTTATGAGTTTTGACCGGTACACATCGGATGCGGAAACGGAAAACGGAAAAACCCTTTCCGCCATGAAGGAAATGGCAAAGGAAACCGGCGCATACCTTCACACTGGCAGTTTTCCGCTTACATCCGACGGGGAGTATTACAATGCAAGCTTTTTGCTTTCACCCGAAGGGGAAGTGCTTGCCGGTTACCGCAAAATACACCTGTTTGCCTTCAATTCAAGGGAAAACGAAATCCTGAGCCCCGGCGAAAAAGCATGCACCGTTGAGACCCCCCTTGGCCACATCGGTCTTGCGACCTGCTTCGATCTTCGGTTCCCCGAACTCTTCCGTAACATGGTGGACAAGGGGGTCGAAATATTTTTGGTGTGTTCGGCCTGGCCGTATCCCCGCCTGGAACACTGGCTCATCCTCAACCGGGCCCGGGCTATTGAGAACCAGTGCATCGTGGTGTCGGCGAACAGCGCGGGTATCAACAGGGGCGTCACGTTTACCGGGCACTCCATGATCATTGACCCCTGGGGAACGGTTTTGGCCGGCTGCGGTGACGAGGAGACCATTGCACGAACCCGGATCGATGCCGGCGTTGTGAAAGATGCCAGAAACCGCTTTCCCGGACTGGCAAGCCGTAAAGAATGGTTACAATAATCAAGGAGAAAAGAAAAATGATTCGAAAAATCGGGATATTTCTGTTCAGCGCAGCGCTACTGACGGTACTGACTGCCTCCCCGGCATTTTCAGCGGAAAAGGATTTCCGGGTTGTGGGAAGCTGGAGCAACCTGACAATGTACAAGCAGTTCGAAGAACCGTTTTGGACCCAGGAACTGCCTGCGGCAACCGATCAGCAATTTACGGCCAGCATGACCAATCTCGGCCAGATCGGATTCGGCGGCGCCGCTGTGCTGCGGCAGCTGGGAAGGGGAACATTTGACGTTGTTCACACCGTAATTAACTACGTTGTATCGGACTCGCCGGAGCTTGCAGGACTCGACTTCCCGGTTCTTGCACCGGACCTGGACCTGGCGTACGAGGTTACCGAAGCCTACCGGCCGATTATTGACAAGTACCTCCAGCAGAATTTCAACGCCAAGCTGCTGAGCATCGTTCCCTATCCCGCCCAGGTCCTGTTCAGCAGGGTTGAAATCGACGGACTCGACGATCTGCGTGGGAAAAAAATCCGGGCCAGCGGATGGACGACGGCCAGGTTTCTGGATGCGGCCGGGGCTGCCGGTGTGACACTCGACTTCAGCGAAGTGCCGCAGTCTCTGCAGCGCGGGGTGGTTGACGGGGCGGTGACAGGAAGCCTGTCCGGCTATTCCGCAGGCTGGGGAGAGGTTTCCAACTACGTATATCCCATGCCGATCGGCGGGTGGGACCACGTAATCGGAGTTATGAACCTTGATACGTGGAACAGCCTGACGACGGAGCAGCAGGAGCAGATCCAGGCGCTCATCACGGAAAAGCTTGAAAAGCCGGGCTGGGAAGTGACCCTGAAAGAAACCCGCGAGGGAATCGAATGCCTTACGGGCCAGGACTGTCCGTACGGTGCGCCGAACAACCTCACGGAGGTTCCCGTCACGGACGAGGATCTGGCTAAGGCAAGAGAACTGCTGATCGACGATGTGATTCCGGCATGGGCCAACACCGTCAACCCGGAGGTTGTCCGGGAATGGAACGAAACCATCGGTAAAAAAGTGGACATTACAATCGAGCAATAAAAACAGCGGGCCGGGAAAGCAATTTCCCGGCCCGTATACAGGCGATCCATGAAACCATTTCTTCGGTCGATCGAGTTTTTTTCACGGGTTTGTGCATGGGCCTGCGGCATTTTACTGCTGG
>SLPT01000121.1 GCA_007131845.1 Desulfobacteraceae bacterium
AGGAAATGGTCGCGGAAAGGCCCAAATCATCCATCGTCGAGGGCCTCAGGTTTGCGGAGATCCGCTTGGTTTCCTTGATCGTGTCCATGAGATAGGAAACGACATTTTCCAGGGATGTCAATTCGTCCGGCGGGGTGGATGTCATCCGGACGAGTTTTTCTTCCAGGCTGAACTTGATGGCTGCAAGGTTGGCACCGATGGAGTCGTGGAGTTCCTTGGCGATGGTTTTCCGGTCAGCCTCAAGGGTGTCGAGCATTTTTTTGGAAATTCTCTTGAGCTTCGCCTCTGACAGACGAAGCTTGCTTTCCACCTTTTCGCGTTCCTCGATTTCGGTTTTAAGGGTTTCCACCGTTTCCAGAAGCTCACGGGTCCGGATCTCCACCCGATTTTCGAGTCCCTGCCGGATTCGCTGCAGCTCGATTTTTTCCAGCTTTCGCTCTGTAATATCGTGAAAAACTCCAACTCCGCCGGAAATGCTTCCGTCCGGCTGACGAATCGGGGACGTGTTGACGAGAATATGGCGAACCGGCTTTCCCGGCTGCCGAAGTTCCATTTCAAAGTCATCGATCACCTCTCCCCGGAATACGGTCCGGCCCAATGGAAGGGCGATGATGTCGTCTGGCGGGTCATCGGAAAACCGGGGATCCGGCTCACTGTTCCCGAGGGCACCCGGGGCCAGGGGATCATGCTGACCATAGAGCCACCGGGCCTTGGGATTGGACATGACGATCCGGCAGTTTTCGTCTACCACGACGATCGCTTCGGGGGCACTGTCGAATATTGCCTTGAGGGCGGAGCTTTCCCGCGCGATGTGCTGCTCCCTGCATTTTTGGCTGGTCTCGAAGGCGTCATGGAGGACGATTACCGCGCCGGATAGTTCTCCGCGAAAGATCAGCGGGTAGCAGGAGATGGAAAAAAAACGGGTGGTGTTGTCCGGGTCGATGAAATTGAAGCACTCACCGGAAATAGAGCGGCCTTCCAGCGCGTGCTTTATGGGCAGGTCATCGTAACTCACCGGTTTACCGCTGGTGTCGGTCAGCTTGAGCTTGTCGACGACTTTCCGGATGGGGCGGCCGATGGGGTCGAGTTTCAGAAGTTTCTGGGCCGGCGGATTGGCGGTTACCGGGACGCCCTCTTTGGAAAGCAATATCACCGGTTCTTCCAGGGTCGAAAGGATTTGCGGCATTATCTCGGCTGAGATTGCTTCTGCGGCCGCTATTTCATGTAGCTTTTTTTCCATGGGTCCCGGCTGAGCGTTCGGTATCGGGTCAGTGCTTTGTACAAGGCCCCTGCGGCAAGTTCCGCACAGTGGAAGTGCTCTGCAGCAAGGGTTTCGAGTTCGCTGGCGATTGCTTCGGGTGTAACGCTCCAGGCATATTGTACGGGTTTGTTTTCAATCAGATCGCCGAGACCATTGGCGCAGGCCCTTGTATTGATGCATCCGTCGATCGCAAACGCGACCGAGTCGATTACATCCTTTTCATCGACTGTAAGGAATATTTCGATGCTGTCCCCACAACCCCCTGTGTTGGACGCTGAAGCATCGGGGTTGTAGAGACGGCCGTCCCTGTCCGTCCGGAATGCCATTTCCAGAAACCGGTCGGAGTGGTGCTGTAAAAAGCTGAAGTCAATTGTTTCCATTTCGGGTTCACCGGAAATTGACATGTTCTGCCTTTATTTTCTACCGGTATGACACTCGCCGCAAAGGATGGGTCCGGCCTTCTCCTCCATATGACAACTCCGGCATTGGAGATGGTAGGCACGGATCAGGTCCATTTCCGTCTGGTCCGGTTCGGCCATGTGGCAGGCGGAGCATTCCATGCCGATGGAGTCCACGCCTTCCAGTCTCTCACCGTCATCCCACATGTGGTGACAGACACTGCAATCATAAATCCCGGCAGCCTCGTTGTGCTCGTCATGATAAAAGGAGACCTCCGGTTTCATACGCTCCCGGTCGGCAAAAGCGGAATCTTCCACAGTGGTGATATTAAACTGGGCCTCTGAGTGGATCGCGAGAAAAATCACGCCAATGATTACGAATATGCCAAGCAGGGATGAAATTTTATACAGTTGCTTCATTGTTGGTGTCCTTATACCGCTGATAGCCGTTATTTTTCGATCTGTTCCGAAAGAATGTCAATCAAAAACATGATATCCATGTCGATTTTGTAGTGGTGGATGATGTCCTCGAGTCCGCCGTGGCAGTTGTGGCACGGCGCGATGACGACCTCGGCCCCCTTTTCGCGGGCGGCCATGAGCTGCTCCGCCTTGACCCGGTTGCTCTCCACCCGCTTGTTTTTATAGGGAGGGCCGCAATTGATCACCCCGCCGCCGGCACAGCAGCAGTAATTGTATTCCCGGTTAGGCTCCATTTCAATAAAGGTTTCGCAGCTCTGCCGGACCACGCTGCGAGCCTTTTCATGAAGTCCCTGGCCCCGCACAATGTTGCACGGATCGTGGAAGGTTACCGGGCGCTTGAATTTTTCCGCGATCCGGATCTTCCCCTCAGACAATAGTTCATCGTAGAACGCAACCGCGTGAACAACCTCAATAGGGGGCATTTTCCACCCTAGAAACCGGTTGCCCACATCGTAGACCGAGCGGAATGCATGACCGCATTCCCCCATGACGATCCGCTTGCATCGGAGGTTCAGGGCGGATTCGTAATGGACCTTCTTGAGCCGCGCGGTCATTTCCATATCACCGGTGAACATGCACATGTCGGAGTTGTCCCACCCGGGAAAGGATGTCATAGTCCAGTCGACGCCGGCGGCATGCATGAGAACGGCTGCCTGATAGATGAGCTGGGCCCGGAACTTGGGCTCCGGCCCGATGACGGAATAATAAACTTCGGCATCTTCTTTTTCGATTGGAATGCGAATATCGGGGATTTCGTCTCTTGCCTCGTCTTCCTGCCACTGGAGCGTATCGATCCATTCGTCTTCCTGAACCCACATCTGGTTCGTGGTGGCACTATGGCTGTGAGCGGTGTCCTGGATGTAGCGGGGGACGACACCGAGCTTGTGGCAGGCCCGCCGGACGAAAAGCATCAGAAAAGCGACATCGATGCCGAAAGGACAGTACATCATGCACCGGCGGCAAAGGTTGCAGTCGGTAAAGGCGATTTCGCAGGCCTTCATCAGGGTTTCCCGGCTTACCCGTCCGTTGTTCCGGACAAATTCGCCAATGGTCTGTTTTACCTTGGCCGCAGGGGCAAGGCGCGGCTCCTTGTCCATGGACAGGTAGTAGTGGCAGGCATCGCTGCAATAGCCGCAGCGCATGCACGTTTCCAGGTATACCTTGAAACGTGCGCCGCCTTCGGCCTTGATCATGCCTTGTATCACCCTGGCGATGTCGTCTTCCGAGAGTTTGTTGGCGCTTTCGATGATGGCGTCGTCAAGGACGGTTTCGTTATTTTTTACGTCGGTTTCAGGAGTAGCCATATGGAAGATGCTCCGTAATTGGATAGTATAAAAAACCGGTTTTCCGATGAATTGAATCCGGCCGGAAACCCTGTATGTCCTTACCAGTCTTTGGCGTGCCGGACGGCTCCGAATTCGGAGCCTGCATAGGTCCGGGTCACAAAAAAGAAGAACATGTGGCTCAGCTTGGTAAACGGTATTAAAACCAGCAGCAGTTCACCGGAAAGCATGTGCAGCAGGGTTGCGATCTCGAAACCGGCCCATCCCCTGGCCGCCCAGTACCCGGTAACAAAAGGTGCAGCCACAAGAAGGATCAGAAGATAGTCGGTGATGTAACTCAAAAACCGGACGTCGGGCTCAATCAGGCGGCGGATAAAGAAGAAAACGCAGCATAGTATGACGATAATCGTCATAATCTCCGCGACCGCCGGCGGCAGGTACCACCATGATATGTTAAAAGACTCCTTGAAATAGATGACATGGGCGAACAGAAAAACCGGCAAGGCGATCAGGCAGATGTGAAAGGCAAAGGTGACAATTGTCAGAACCGGCCGATTGCGCGTGGTTGCGCTTCCGAAAGGGACCACCCAGTGAGCGAAGGAACGAAGCGCGTAGTATGGGCTCAAATAGACGAAGATCATCCGGTCCTTTTTTTTTGCAAGTAAAAATGCCCAGACCAGGCGGTAGGCAATCCCGACGAAAAAAATAATAAAGGCGCCCCAGGCAAGCGGGCCGCGGGCGAGTGCGTAAATATCATACATGACGGCCTCTTTTCATTATCTCGGTAATTGATCGGTTTTCAGTACGTGGCGGCAGTA